>JAEEKC010000167.1 GCA_016282215.1 Lachnospiraceae bacterium | reverse complement strand
GCGCTGCCGCCGGCGGAATCACCCTCGACAATAAAGATCTCACACTTCTTTGCGTCTTTGGATTCGCAGTTAGCCAGCTTTCCGTTGGAATCAAAGGAAAACTTCTGCTTGGTCAGCATATTGGTCTTGGCTTTTTCTTCCGTCTTGCGGATCTTGGCCGCTTTTTCCGCACAACCGATGACACTTTTTAAGACCTCAACATTCCTGTCGAAAAAGCGTTGCACTTCATCGCCGATGACCTTGGAAACCACTTTTGCCGCATCCTGGTTATCCAGCTTGGTCTTGGTCTGTCCCTCAAATCTGGGATCCGGATGCTTTATAGATACGATGGCCGTCATACCGTTGCGGACATCGGGACCGGTGAAATTGGAATCCTTATCTTTCAAAATCCCCAGCTGTCTTGCATAGGTATTGATGACCGTGGTAAAGATCGTCTTAAAGCCGGTCAGATGGGTACCGCCTTCCGCATTATAGATATTGTTGCAAAAGCCCATGACGTTTTCATGGAATTCATTGACATACTGGAAAGCCGCTTCCACCTGAATGTTCTCGCTTTCACCCTTCACATAGATGATATCGTGAACCGTTTCCTTGCCTTCATTCATATGTTTCACAAAACCGGAAAGTCCTTCCGGCTCATGGAACGAAACACTTTGGGCAGGACTGACACGGTTATCCGTAAAATGAATGGTCAGCTCCGGATTCAGATAGGCTGTTTCGTGCAGTCTGTTCTTGATATCTTCTGCCTTAAATACGGTATGGTCAAAAATCGTATCATCCGGCAAAAATGAGATCTCAGTTCCCGTACCGCGGCATTTTCCGACCACAGGTAAAAGTCCGTTTTCCAGTTCCGTTGTCGGTTCTCCCCGCTCATAGGTATCCTGATAGATCTTGCCGCCGCGCATGACGCGCACCTTCATCCAGGTAGAAAGCGCATTCACCACGGAAGAACCCACACCGTGAAGACCGCCGCTGGTCTTATAGGCGTTATTATCGAATTTACCACCGGCATGCAGCGTTGTAAAAACGATACGCTCTGCGCTGACGCCTTTTTCATGCAGATCCACCGGGATACCGCGGCCGTTATCCGTCACAACCGCAGAGCCGTCTGCTTCCAGAGATACTTTGATCTCTGAGCAATAGCCGGCAAGGTGTTCGTCCACTGCATTATCTACGATCTCATAAACCAGATGGTTCAGACCTTTTGTAGATACTGAACCGATATACATTCCGGGCCTGACTCTGACTGCAGTCAGTCCCTCAAGGACGGTGATCGACTCCGCCCCGTAATTGACTGTTTCTCCCATATACACCTCTCAACCTCATCGCTTCCGGCAGATAGATAACCGTCTGCCCACACGAAATAAATGTTAGCACATTTCCCTAGATATGGCAACTGATTTTACATTTTACTACTAAATGTGGGGATTTTCTAATCACTTCGCTTATTATAGCAAACAAACGTTCGGTATGCAAGTATAAAAAAAGCACAGGCGAAATGCCTGTGCCCGGAAGTAATTATATATATAAGCCTTTATGAATAGTATCTTTTCTGTAACGTTATACTTGAGGATGATCACGAATAGGACTTCAGCTCCGCTGCATCCGAGTTCAGCCCTTCTACCAGAGAATTGATCTGTGTCACGATCTCCTGGTTCTGTTCGCTGCCTGCATAGGTGGTGCTGGCATGGGCCGTCACCTCTTCTGTGATGGCTGAGATTGTCTGGATGCTGTTGACAATCTCTTCATTGGCATGGGCCAGATTCTCAACGATGCGGATCATGCCTTCGGAATGTACTCTGATCTCATCTACGCTGCCGGAGATTTTGACAAAACTCTCGGCCGTTTCATTTGCACAGTTGCTCTCTTCTTCACCGGTTTTCAGCAGCTTATCGATGGTATCTACCATATTGCCGAGCTGGGAATTGATATCATCGATCAGATGATTGATATTATCGGTCGCTTCCGTGGTCTGTTTTGCCAGATTCGAAATTTCGGATGCAACAACCGCAAATCCTCTTCCGGCTTCGCCCGCGCGTGCCGCTTCAATGGACGCATTCAACGCTAAGAGGGAAGTCTGGTCAGCAACGTTGGTGATCAGTTCGGTGATGGAATTCATCTGTGAAGTGGTCTCTCGGAACATCTCAAGTGCACTCGCCACATCCTTGCCCGCCTTATCTACTTCGCCGGTCAGCTCGTTCATTCTGCTGATATTCTGCTGTCCGCCTTCCACTGCATCAATGGATTCTTTGACATTGCCGCCGATGGTGCTGGCCGCCTGCTTCACATCTTCAATATGACTCTGGATCTCTTCTGTCTTGATCAGCTGATTCTGAACCGCATCAGCGGATTCCGCCGTACCGGCATTCACTTCGTTCATGCTAAGGAGTGTCTGATCGGTGGATTCCTTCAGGGTAGCCATTTCATTCGAGATTCTTCCGATGGAATCGGTCATCCTGCCGGAGATCATCAGGATCTCAGCCAGCATATTCTTCTCGCGTTCCTGCTCAATATAAAGACGCGACAGTCTGATCTGCTGAAACTTTCTGGTTGAGCTTGCCACAGTAACCAGGCAGAATGCCGTCAACGTCAGCAATACTGCCCGCATGGGAAGTGTTGTGGAAGTCTGCTGATCCACATTCCCTTTGGCAAATTGAATACCCACATAAATAAAATTCTCGATCGCTGCCCCAATACTGCAAAGCGCAGTATATTTTACATCACCGAACATGGTAACAACAACGAGAATGGGAATGACATACATAAAGACAATATCGACATCGGAAGTAAAAAGGATCACGGTATAGAGGATTGCAAACCCTATGCCTACGATATGCTTGATCAAGCCGGAATTCTTATCCTTCAGATAAAAAAGCCAGCATAAAATGATCGGCGCAACGGCAAGGATCAATATGACTGTGCCGACTGCCGCAGGCACCAGCTTCATGGCCATGGTCGCAATATATGTGATTGTGATCATACCACACAGAATCGTGATAGTTACGGAAGAAAGCTTGTTGGCGATGGCAGCTTCAGACTGATTTACAAGTTTCTGCCGCTGTTCATCTGTCAGATTTTCAACCATTTTGTTTGTGTTATCGTTCATAAACGCCCCCCGTTCCGGAATACAGGCTTTTTATCCCCAGCCTGATATCCCTGTAAAATACCCTGTTTTACAATACAAAACACATATGTATTTTATCAAATACAGAATGATGTGACAACCCTATACTTATAATATTTCCGCAGAGATCATAAATGCTTTCGTATACCCCTTCATAAGCGGATATGGCGACAATTCTTTATTCTGCAAAAGCCGCAGCCCAAAGCCATGCAGATCCATGATCTTTTTGGCGATAGAGGAACCAAGTCCGCTCCCGCCCTTGCTGTTTCTCGAACTGTCTCCCATCATAAAGGGTTCAAAAATATGCTCTGCCACTTCTTTTTCAATCACTTTACCACTGTCGGCAATAAAGATCTTCAGGTCATCTTCCATGGTCGCAGCCACGCAGATCCCGGTTCCCGCCTCATTATGACGGATCGCATTGGTCAGAAGGTTATGAATGCTGCGGGTAAACTGCACTCTGTCAATCTCTAACATACAGCGTTCTTCCGGGATCTCAACAAACAATTCCATCCCTGCGTCTTCTATATCACCGAAAGCGTCCGCAGCGATGGAACGCAAAAGCTCGCAGACATCTGTTTTTTCTTTTTTCAGCGCAAAGCCCTCGGAATCTGTCTTGACATAAGAAAACAAAAGATCGATCAGCTCGTTCATCCGTTTGGATTTTCGCATGATACCATCCAAATACTCATCTTCCTTTTCCTTCGGTACTATATGATCAGACAGTGCTTTCGCATAGCCGCTGACCGTTGTCATGGGAGTACGAAGGTCATGCGCGATATCAGAGAGCATAAGGTTTCTTTTTCTTTCATACAAAAGCCGCTGTTCCTGTTGCTGCGAAGCAATGATACGAAACTGTCTGACGACGGTTTTTGCATAAAGATATGCACCGATCACCATCGGCAGCACAACCATCAGAATGCATCCGAGCAGGATCAAAAGAAGCAGGAGCTGCTTTGATTTCCCCATCTCCGTCAGGATCCGGGCATTCCACTCGCTCTGCGTAAGATCCGGACCGCTGACAGATATCTCTTTTTTATTCGATGCCGGCAGTCTTTCTGCGATAAAACCAATGACAGAAGTGATCCATTGCTGAAATCGGCCCGGAAGCAGAAACTGAAACAGTTCCAGAACGATCGCGCTCAGGATCAGTGTGGCCAGCGCCAGAACGCCGGTGATGCCGATCCGTCCCGGCGTTACTCCGGCGAAGAAAAATCGATTGATAAAGGGAATGATCACATTATTGATCAGGCCGGTCACGCCCATCTCAATGAGACTGACGATGATCATGACCAGGAGAAAACGTTTAATGAGAAATGTCTGAAATTCTTTTAATTTCGTATCCATAATATTTTATACTTCCAGACGGTAACCCAGTCCGCGCATGGTCTTGATATACGCCGACGGATCATCTGAGAGTTTGCTGCGAAGTTTTGAGATACATACCATGATATTGTTGTCTGCGATGATATACTCTTCACCCCAGGCATATTCATAGATCTGCTGTTTGGTAAACACCTTTCCCGGATGTGACATGAAAAGCTCCATGATCTTGTATTCCACGCTGGTCAGCTGAATCGGCGCTCCGTCTTTTTTCAGCTGGCAGGTTTCCGGATCGAGACTTAAGTCCCCCGCAGTCAGCAGCTGCTTACTTTCCGCACCGCTCCCGAGGGAATAAAACCGCCTCATATTGGACTGAACTCTGGCAACTGCCTCTAGCGGATTAAAAGGCTTTGAGAGATAATCATCGGCGCCGAGGTTCAGTCCTAAGATCTTTTCGGAATCCGCATCTTTGGCCGACAGGATCAGTACAGGGATGTTGCTCTGCTCTCTGAGTTTCCGAAGAACCTGATATCCGTCGATCTTCGGCATCATGATATCCAAGATGCACAGATCGGGTTTCACAGAGGAAAGCAGGCGGAGCGCCTCCGCTCCGTCTGCCGCCTCGATCACTTCATAGCCTTCATTTTCCAGATACAGTTTCAAAAGTTGTCTGATCTCTGCTTCATCATCTGCTATTAAGATCTTATGCTTCATAATAATCCTCGAATTTATCAGTAGTTTATCGGCTAAGTATTTTCCTATCGGATTCTATAAATTTCGATCAGCCATTTGCCGACTCTGAATCCTGATCAGTACTTGCTTCAATCTGTGCATCTTTGCCTGTATCTTCGATCATTTTGGCTTCATCAGTAACCATTACATCATTTACGAACTCTTCCTGAACATCTGCTGTATCTGTTGCATCTGCTGTATCATTGTAGAAGTATTCAGGCTGCTCTTCCTTATCCTTCAATGCGTCATACAGCGCTGCATTGGTTGCATTGATGTAAGGATTTACGTAGAAGATGGAAAGGATGCCGCAGGTCAGGATGGATAACAGGTTCCAGCCGATGAAGGAAAGATCCAGTACAAATGCTTTCCACTTGTTTCCGCTCATCATCTCACGGCTCTTTGCAAATACTTCTTTCTTAGTCATTTCCGGATGCTCTGCCAGAAGGTAAGGGATCATCCGATACTCATAAGCCTTCACGATACCGGGGATGACGAAGAGCATGCCCCAAAGGGTGATATACAGATCACGGAAGAACATTGTCTTTGCTACATTTAAGTAGCTGTGATCAAAAGCGTAAAGTACATTGGAACCGATCGCTGCGGGCTCATCTAAGTTCTTCGTGAAAAACTTGTTGCATCCTACTTCGATGGGATCCAGCACAAAGGCCGAGATCGCAAATCCGACTGCCATGGCGATAAATACGATCAGCAGTACGAAGATCACTGCAACGATGACGACGAATACGATCGCTCCGGTTGTCATGTCATCGGCAAAATCAGCTTTGAAATTGAAATGTTCTTTGTCGAGTTCTTTTAAGATATCAGAGCCGTTGATAACAGTGGCGCCTTCTTCTTTGGCTTCGTCCAGGTCTTTTTTTGCATCGTCCAGATCTTCTTTTGCATCGTCCAGATCTTCTTTTGCATCATCCAGGTCTTCCTGGACCTCGCCGATCATCTCTTTCGGATTTTGGAGCCTGTTGTAATTATGCGAAACATTTCCACCGTTAACTCCGCCAAAACCGCCGGAGATGATGACCATGATCAGGGATACCAAAACCGCTTTCCAGTAGTTTTTCTTAAAACTTGTTTTTCCTTTTTCCTTCAACTCTTTTCTTGTCCACATAACATTTTCCTCCTCTTAGGTGATCCATTTTGGGACCTTGTACTTTACCGTCCGTCTATGGATATGTGTTTCGCAGCTAGCTGCGTTTGCTTTGTTTGTTATGTGTATATCTTACAAAAAGAATCTTTCAGAAAAAATCGGTAAACCTTAACGGTTCCTTAACAATGTATCTGAGAATTATAAATTGGGAAATAGGTCTTGCGTGCACGCAATCGCCAGCGCGCCCGGTCCGATATGGCAGGCAACGGAAAGGGACAGCGGCATGATCACCGGTTTTTCAAAGCCCGGGAATGCTTCCATTACCTGATCACAGAACTCCTGCGCCTTATCATAATCTTTCGTATAGGCGATCTGCAGCGTCACTCTCTTGCAGGCGTTTTCATCCAGGCCGCCAAACCGTTGCTCGATGTCTTTTTTCATGGCATCGATCATGATCTTCTTGCCCAGCATGGGCGTCCTTGCCTTTGCAAAAGCGTCCAGCTTTTCTCCCTGGATCGTCAGTACGGGTTTGATCTTCAGAAGCGTTCCAACAGCGGCAGCCGCCGGCGTGATACGCCCGCCCTTTTTCAGATAGGTCAGGGTATCCATCATGATATAGATACTGGAATTGAATTTATCATCCATGAGTGTCTGCGC
>JAEEKC010000166.1 GCA_016282215.1 Lachnospiraceae bacterium | reverse complement strand
CTGGTACAAAAATCCTTCCTGATGCTGCTTCACAATCTGGATAAGAAAGATAAGGTTTCCATCGTAACATACGCAGGCAGTGATGATGTTGTTTGCAGAGGAATCACCTGCGATAAAAAAGAGCAGATCACAGAAGAAATCTTATCCCTGGAAGCATGGGGCGGTACCAACGGATCCGCGGGAATTACCACCGCATACAAGATCGCACAGGATCATTTTATTGAAGACGGCAACAACCGTGTCATTCTTGCAACTGACGGTGATCTGAACCTTGGACTTACCAGCGAAAGTGATCTTGTGGAGCTTATCAGCGACGAAAAGGAAAGCGGCATTTTCCTATCGGTTCTCGGAGTAGGCAGCGGCAACTATAAGGATTCCAAAATGAAGGCGCTGGCAGATAACGGAAACGGCAACTTTGCCTATATCGATTCCACTGCCTCCGCAAGCAAGGCCCTTATGCAGGATTTCAATTCCCTTATGTACACTGTAGCAAAGGATGCAAAAATGCAGGTGGAATTCAATCCGGCAAAGATCAAAGGCTATCGACAGATCGGATATGAACTCAGACAGCTTAACACCGAGGATTTTGCCGATGATACAAAAGACGGCGCAGAGATCGGTTCCGGCCAGTGTGTGACGGTTCTCTATGAGATCGTACCTGTTGACTCTGAAATGGAGATCCCCGATGTTTCCTCAAAATATGGTAACGTTGCAGCAGGCAATGATGCCACTGATGAACTGCTTACCGTAAGCATTCGCTACAAAGAGCCTGATGCAGAAAAAAGTGAGCTGATGGAAGTTGCAGTTACTGACAAAGCGTATAACGCTGAAATGAGCAATGATATGTCCTGGGCTGCAGGTGTTGCAGAGGTATCTCAGATCCTCAGAGATTCAGAATACAAAGGAACCTCCGATTATGATTCCATTTACAACAGACTGAAAAAAGATCCACGCATCCTGCAGGATGATAACAGAGCACAGTTTCTGTATATGATAAAACTGCTGAAAGGCGGAGATATGCAAGTGATCGAAGAGGATGACGGATATTACTGGTAATCCTTTTTCAAAACAAAACTTCAAAAGGGGAAGGGCGCATCGCCCTTCCCCTTTTCGTTTTACAGCATATTAGCTTTCCTGCGACCTTATCGCCGTACAAACCCTATGATCGACTTTGTAAACTGCTTTGCGATGGAAACATCCCATCTTCCATAGGGGATCAGCATTGCTTGGAAGGCATGGTACAGATCCGGCTTTCCCGGCCAGACAGTATCCTTCGGACGGTTATATTCATCCAGTTGATGATACCAGGAACCACAGGTGTGATCCAAAACACTGGTATCCAAATACCGCATGAAGCTTTCATATGCTTTTGCATACTTTGCATCCTTTGTGACGCGGTACAACACAGCTGCAGTATTAATGCCTTCTGCCAGTGTCCAATGCATCCGGTCTCGGACTACCGGAGTTCCATTCCAATCTGTGGTATAAACAAATCCCTCTTCGCCATCTGCATTCCAGGCATCTTCGAAAGCCCTGTCAAACAACCTGCAGGCATTCTCGATATATCGATTTCTCCTGGCTTCGGTGTCATTGCTGCAATACTTGTCAAAGTATGTGCTGCTGCACCATTGTACGATTAATCTGGCCCATTCCATACCATGGCCCGGCGTTGCACCGTAGGGTTTAAAAGGATCTTCGGGATGGTCTGCGTTCATTTCATATTGCGGCATCCAATCCTCAGAAAAATGCTCGGGGATTCTGTATTCACTTGCTTCGGCCCATTCTAAAACTCTGTCTATAATGGCGCCTGCCCTTTTATGATAGGAGGCATCTTCCAGAGTATCTGCTACAGCCAGAAATGCTTCCACGGAATGCATGTTGGCATTCAAACCACGATAAGGATCCGGTTTGGAAAAAGAGGTGTCCCAGAAATCACAAGCCATTCCTTCGTTCTGATCCCAGAAACGTTCGTCATAGATTTGCATGGCTTCCTGCAAAAGCGCATGGGCACCTTCCAGTCCTGCAAGACATGCGCTGGTAGCTGCCAGGATGACAAACGCATGGGCATAGCATTGCTTTCCGGGAAGGATTCCGCCATCTGATGTGCGGCCTGCATAAAACCCTCCGTGTTCTGTGTCTCGCAGTTCACCCCGAAGGCCCTTCAGTCCTTCGGCGGCCAGTTCTTTTGCACCATCATATCCCATCATAGCACCGATGCTATAGACGTGCACCATTCTTGAGGTGATCCAGGTCTCGCGGCTTTTCTCGGTCCACGGTGTTCCGTCGTCTCCCAGATAGTAGCTGCCTCCGGTAGGAGAGGGGAACTGTTTTCCGAATTCCAAAAGCGCTTTTGCACCTTGTTGCAAAAACGCTCTGTTTTCCGCAGTATCCAGTTGGTATTTGAGAGTATTATTTTCCATTCTCTTAGTCCCCTTGTTAAATCCCCAAAATGTGTTTTTCCATACTGTCCAACAGATCGTGGGAATCATCCTCAATGTGAGAAAGATAGGTTACCATTAAGCCGCGCGTCGGAAGAACATAGCACTTTTGTTTCCACTTTCCGTTGATGCTGAAACCGTCTCTGTATTTCCAGATAAAATACCCGTAGCCGCCTTCCCTGTTCATCTGCTGAACCAACGTAGCTTCCCTGACATAGTCTTCTGACAGGATTCGAGACCCTTCGTATAGTCCTTTATTGAAAAGAAGCAGTCCGACCTTACTCAGATCATGGACCGTCAGTTTCATTCCGGAGGCCCCATAGAAATATCCTTCCGGACATCTGCTGTATTCATAGCGCGAGATACCAAGGGGTGCAAAGATGCGGTTTTCTATAAAGACACCAAGATCCGTATCAAGTGCCTGAGTCAAGGCTACCCCCACCAAATAGGCGCTGATATTGCTATAGCAAAAAGTTTTTTCGTCAGGATTCGGAATGGGAGTTTTCAGGGAAAAATCCAGGAAGCTGCTGCCTTCCGGACGAAAGGGAAGATCGCCGACAGACATGGTTAGAAATCTACGGATCGGCAGTCTTTGAAAGATACTTCTTTGTTCTGATGATAGGTGTGTAATTTTTTCTTCCGGCAGATAGGTAAGCAGTGGCTTTTCCGGGTTAAACTTGTTTTCATCTACTGCAATTCCCACAGCAACCGAAAGGATTGTTTTTGTTGCAGAATAGATTTCATGAAGGTTTTCCGTTGTATCGCCAAAGGAGTGAGTAAGGCGTCCTTTCTCGTAAACCTCCGTACCGAAAACATTCCAGGAGTTCTGCCTGATATCATTTACAAATGCATCAAAATTCATAGGATGATTCCTTTCGGGTGAGACGAAACCCCTGGCTTAATCCAGACTCGGTTTATCCTCTGACATATCCTTCAGGTTAGCAGAGATGATGGCCAGGGCCTGGTACATGTTTTGTCGCATTTCTTCGGATAAGCCTTCTCCGGCCATTTGCAGTGCATGCTCTGCTTTCTTGCGGATCTGGCGGGTCAGCTTTTTTCCTTTTTCCGTCAGAACGATAGGGGCCCGGTAGCGGTTCTCGCCATAGGCTTCCACCAGACCCTGTTGCTGAAACTGTGAGATGGCGCGGGAAACATCCGCTTTATCGCGCTGGGTCAGTTCTGAAAGCCGCGCCGCCGTGATCTCTTCACGGACACTGGATAAGGTGATGAGATAGAGGGCATAGCCCCCCTTCAAGCCGAGCTGTCCCATCTCCTCGGATGCGATTTTATTCCAGTATCTGGTTATGCTGAATACCGATACCGTAAATTCTTCAAAACGAGACATATCCGTTTTCCTCTTTTGTAATCCGAAAAATATCAATCCGTTTCATGAGATTTGAAAAATGCAACTGCAACTGCACCGGGGCCTGCATGGGTACCGATGACGCTGCAGATCTGAGAAAAGTCCAAATGATCCAAACGTCCTTCCCATAGAGAACTGCTGTCGGCAATATAGTTTTTCAAAAGTGTATCTGAAGTCCCGGAATATCCCAATAAAACGGGCATACTGTATTCTACACCATATTGCGTGATGAGTTCAACCAATAAGTTATTGGCCTTTCGGATTCCACGGGCTTTTCCGAGAACAACAACGGCACCGTCTTTGATGGTGATGACAGGCTTAATATTCAAAAGACCACCCGCAAAGGCTGCGGTGCGGGAAAGGCGCCCGCCTTTCATCAGATACTCCAGGGTATCCAGCATTGCCACCAGACAGATATCAGATTTCTTGCGCTCCAGTTCTTCTACAAGTGCTTCCCTTGTCACGCCTGCCTTTGCACGCTCGATGGCATACTGAACGAGGATTCCGGTTCCAACAGCTACGTTTTGGGAATCGATAACGCTGATTTCCGGATAGTCCTGGGCAGCGATACAGGCACTTTGATAGGTGCCGGAAAGAGCAGAGGAGAGGGTGATCACGATGCCCTCCATCTCGTTTTCCCGGACCTGCCGATAGAGGTTTTCAAAAACAGCCGGAGAGGGCTGACTGGTTTTGGGAAGGATGTCCTCAGATTCCAGCTTTTTGTAAAAATCATTTCTGCTCAGATCGATCCCGTCCTGATACTGGGTATCTCCAAAGGATACCACAAGGGGGGCTGTCAAAACCTGATCTGCATATTTGTCCGACAGGTCTGTAGTAGAATCGATGATGATCTGTATTTTCTTTGCTTCGCTCATAAAAACTCCTCTCTGATCGTAAAATGGCTTGATGTTGAAAAATCAACATCTGAAAGTATAACGATAAAATGTTGATTTGTCAACAAGATGTTTTTGTGTTATGATAGATACCAAAGTAGTATTGTGTACTATTTTATGAAATCTGATATAATCAGAACTGAAATAGTAGTAAAGGAGGATAAGCAAGGATATTTACAGAATAACCTATGAAAAAAGAAGAGACAAACATTCCCATATTACCGGATTATCATAACTGCCTGGTGAATCTGTCAAACTCCATTCTTGCAAGGTTTTCTACGCCTGCAAGCGCCAACACATTAAAGCTTGCGGATGGATATTTGGAGGGAGAGTACAAAAATATTGTGCTCCTGGTGCTGGATGCTATGGGCATTTCCATTCTGGAGAAACACCTGGACAAAAACAGTTTTTTCAGAAAACATCTGGTGGGCGGTTTTGATTCCGTTTATCCGCCCACAACTGTAGCCGCCACCACCTCACTGTTGAGTGGCCTTTATCCCTGTGAGCACGGATGGCTAGGATGGGATATGTATTATCCCAAGCTGGATAAAAATGTGACGGTTTTTACCAATACGGATCAGCTGGTGGAAAAAGAGGGAGCGGTGCCGGAATCGGAGTCGGCAAACGGTGAAAAGATCTGGGAAGAAGCATCTTTGAAAGAGGTATTACCTGCAGCGCAGTTTCACTGCGGATTTACCTATACCCCTTATCAGAATATTATTGATAAGATCAACACTGCAGGTGGCAACGCCTATTTTTCAATGCCCTTTATGCCGCCATTTCCCCAGGACTTGGATGCAATTCTAAAGAGAATTGGTGAGCTTTGCGCCGCACCGGAGAGAAAATTCATCTACGCCTACTGGAATGAACCGGATTCTACCATGCACCGGACGGGCACGGAGAGCAAGGAGTCTCATCAGGTGATCCTGGAGCTTGAGAAAAAGATAGAAGAGTTTGTTGTAGGATTATCGGATACGCTGCTTCTTATCACCGCAGATCACAGCCATATAGATTGTCAAAATCTATGTATTCTGGATTATCCAAAGGTGATGGAAGCGCTGGAACGGATGCCTGCCATGGAACCGAGAACACTCAATTTCTTTGTGAAAAAAGAGTATCAGGATTCATTTCCGGCCATTATCCGGGAAGCCTTCGGAGACAAGCTGCTTCTTTTTACAAAGGAGGAGGTTTTATCCGGAAAGCTTTTTGGCATAGGAAAGGAGAGGGAAGACTTACAGGATCTGATCGGAAACTATATTGCGGTTTCCACTTCCGATACGGCCCTCTTTTTGACGCACTATGAAGCACAGACCATGCCGGGAGGACACGCCGGTATGACAGAGGAAGAGTACAAGATCCCGTTGATCGTGATTGAGAAAAACAGATAAATACAAACAGGAGGATTTCAATATGATTCAGACATGGAAAAAGAGGCTTTTTCTTTTCGGTATGCTTTTGATTGCAGCATTTTGTATCACGCCGGCTGCGGTGTATGCGAAATCCCCGACTCTGGCGGTGGATAATAACACTGCAGGAATGAGCAAAAAAGAAGCGCAGGTTTACAAAAAGATGAAGTCCATGAAAAAGAAGCTGCCGGAAGGAACGACTTGGACCAATGCGAACTTTGCACCGTTTCACGGTGGAATCTACTATGGCGGTTACGGCTGCGCCGGATTTGCGTTTAAACTGAGCGACAAGGCATTCGGAAACAGTCCGGCCAGAGTGCATAAAAAATTCAATAAGATCAAGGTGGGTGATATTGTCAGAATGGATAATGACTGCCACTCCGTGATCGTATTAAAAAAGGTCGGAAAGAAATTTGTGGTAGCAGAGGGCAACTATAACTGTTCCGTCCATTGGGGCCGCGTGATCACTCTGGCGGAGATCAAAAAGACCGGAACCTACGTGATGACAAGATGGTAAAAGAGTAGATAAATGAGTTAGGTATCGAGATTTCATCATCTGTCAGGCCATAATCGAACACTTCCAGGTTTTCTTTCAATCTCTCTGCCAAAGAAGCCTTGGGAATAGCTATTTACTTACAATACCGCTCCAGATTCCATCCCAAGTATAAAGGGATACTATAAGTGATCGTTGATTCAAAGAGGTTCCTGGCAATATTCTTTGCAGACAGTTTCACTCCTTGGGTCGGATGGTACTTCTTACAAAACTGTTTGTAGCTTTTCGCCTGTGTATTGTCTGCTGACTTTACCTCTACCGGAATCATCTTGCCATCTTCCTCATAGATAAAGTCAACTTCTGCAGTGTTGCCTGACCGCCAAAAATACGGTGTCTTGCCTAAAGCGATCAGCTCATTTACAACATAGTTTTCTGCAAAGGCTCCTTTGTATTTGTTATAGCTATCAGTCTCATCCTGAATTGTCCCCGGAGATACCTTTGATCTGGCACGCAGCAGTCCGACATCTGACATGTACACTTTAAAATATGTTTTGTCGGCAAATCCCGCTATCGGTATTTCAGGCTTTTCTACCAGTTCGGTTTTTATAACCAATCCGGCATCTACCAGCCACTGCAAGGCATCTTCCAATTCTGCCGAACGCTTGCCCTCCCTGACATGCGAAAAAATGAACTTGTTATTTTCCTTGGCAAGCTGCACCGGCACGGAATCCCAGATCCAACGAATCTTAGGTACTTTCCGTAATGGTGCGTGCTTGGAAAAATCATCAGCATAACCATCTAAGATTTCATTCTGAACTTCTTCCACCTCATCATAATCATGGGTTTCAATCCATGTCTTGACAGCTTCCGGCATTCCTCCAACAATATAATACTCTTTCAGCAGTTTTTCCATCGGCGTCTTATATAACTCCGGAATAACCCTGTCAGCAGGCCATTCGTCAAACACCTCTATCAGATCAGATCTTCCATTTGCAATAACAAATTCCTTAAAGTTCATGGGATATAATTGCAAACGGTTCACCTTTCCAACCGGAAACGAAATCTGCTCCTGCTTTAAGGCGACGCCAAGCAATGAGCCTGCACATATGATGTGCAGATCCCTCATGTTTTCGCAAAAGTACTTCAACGCTGTGATTGCCCTGGGACACTCCTGAATCTCATCAAAGAAAACGAGAGATGTGCCCGGAACAATTTTTGTCTTGAAATGATTTTCTATTTCGCGGACAATCCTTTCCACATCAAAGTCATAGTCAAATATTGCCGATAGTTTATTCTCAGACTCAAAATTGACCTTGACATAGCTTTCGAAGCTCTTGCTCGCAAATTCATCGACGATATAAGTCTTCCCACACTGTCTTACACCGGTAATGAGCAAAGGCTTTCTGCGATTCTTCTCCTTCCAGGCTTCCAGACAGCTCAATATTTCTCTATGCATCAAGATCACACTCCTGTCATTTTTGTAACCATTTTACCAAAAGTCCTATGACTTTTGCGATAGTGGTTGCAAATGTCATAGGACTTTTTGTGTTACAAATGTTTCAAATATTCTTAATCTGGGCTTTGCGGGGAATCTTTAATTATTCATATTCTACAACTTTGTAAAACCAGAGCCTGATTTTCCTTTATTTCCGGGGCAGAAGAGTGCCCGTTTTCTTCGTATTATTCGCCATCTTCGGGGTTATTTACACAGGTAGTACTGAAATGGTACTTTTAAAATAGCATATCGCATATTGGCACGCAAGTAAAAAAATTTCAAGCGCCGATCCCACTTGAACTCAACACGTGATTGTGCTATATTGATGTTAGAAAAAAGGTGCCACCGATAGACGGCTGGCCCGTTACAAGTTAGCTAAAGAATAGCCGCCTTAGTTTCCAGACCGGGGCGGCTATTTCTGTGCTTTATGATTGTGGTTATGCCCGAGGGCATAACCAATACTGAAACAAGTCAGTCCGAAGCTGAGCACTGCAAGCAGCGCTTCTATCGTTATCATAATTTTCGCCCTCCCTTCCATCGGATTCCCTTTCGGGTTTCTATGTAAACGGAGGGTCACAGTCCCTCCGGAGAGGGCCAGCCGTCCACCATCTTGGTGACACCCAACAGTATATTATCATAATCTAAAGGACTTTGCATTATGATTTCGACTTCTTGTTTAGTAATAAAAACACTGCGCCACCCACTCCAACACTCCAAAACATTAGCAATATCAAAAAGATTTTAAATCTTTCGTTCGATAACGATATTGTAAAATCATTGTTTTCCACTTTGGGAATACATATTTTCTCAAGTAAATAGAATATTATTGAACACATTGTTAAAAATCTACCATATCTCTCAGCTCCAACCGATGATAGAAAGGCATTCATTTTATCTGTTTTT
>JAEEKC010000020.1 GCA_016282215.1 Lachnospiraceae bacterium | reverse complement strand
GGCATATTTGGAAACACAACCCCGGGGCGAGATCACAAATGCGCTTTTTTTGTATATCGACCAGCAGCAAAAAAGAATGGCGGAAGGAAAATACCCTGAGGGGTATGAAGATTCCCTCTCCGATTACCGGGATCTTTGGACAGCCCTTTGCGCTCTGCCGGGAAATACGGAAGATGTCTTTGTCAGGGATCTGTCGATGCGTCTGTTCCATGATTCCAAACGCCTGGAGCAGCTGCGGAGTCGGATCTGCAGCATTTTGTTTCAGTACGGAAGTTTTCCGGAGCGTGACAGAGTATTCGAAGAATGCAATGTGATCAAAACGCCGTCCTATGTGATGGTAAAGGGTCCGGTGGTTTTAACCCTGGGCGGGCAGCGGCTGGATGTGGGAAAACTGACCGGTGATATCGCACTTTCTGCAAAGACGCTGGGGGATGTGACGGAAACGGAAATTTACGGCAGCAGGATTGTGACGGTGGAGAATCTGACGAGTTTTCATCGTGACGATTTTTCGAAGGATGAAGCTGTCATTTATCTGGGCGGGTATCATAACCGTGTGAAACGGGATTTTTTGTGCAGGATCTATGAAAAGCATCCGGATATAGAGTATTTTCACTTCGGGGATATTGATGCGGGCGGTTTTTATATTTATGAGCATCTGCGAAGAAAAACAGGGATCCCGTTCCGGACGATGAAGATGGATATCTCTGTTTTGGAGCAGTATGCACAGGATACCAAAAAGCTGACCGCCGGCGATCAGGCCAGGATCGGAAAATTGATTGAAAAGTATGAAAGCGGAGAGTTTGAGAACCCGGAAAGCGAAGATATTGTCAGTACGCTTCACTATATGCTTGATCATGAGGTAAAACTGGAGCAGGAAGCGGTAGGAAATGGAACAAAATGAGGCTGTTTGCTTGTCATTCCCGCGGCGATAGTGTAACATAGATAGTAGCGGTCTTTTTTGTAAGTACTATCGTGGGGAGAGCAGTGTAAAGTCCGATGTGAGATATCGAAGGAACAAAACTGCTGATCAATTGACAGAGGATAGGCCTATGAACGCAGGAAATAACAGAATTGCCGTATTTACCGGCCAGGCGGATGAAGGAACGCAGAGCCGGTTTGTCATGGGGGTAACAGAGCGCGCATTTGAAAAGGGCATAGACGTCTGTGTCTTTTCGATGCTGAAAAAATATCAGGATACGCCGGAAAGGGAAGCTGGAGATTCCAATATCTTCGCTGTTGCCAATCCGGCCTTTTTTGATGGCTGTATCATTATGAAGGATACGATACAGACGGCCGGAGCGGCGCAGCGGTTAGAAGAACGGCTGCATGAAAACTTTGACGGTCCGGTGGTTGTGGTGGATGCTGACAGTGAATATTATCCGAGCATTTTTATGGACGGATACCATTCCGTCAGGTCACTGACGGCGCATCTGATCGATGTGCATGGTGCGAAGGACATTGCGTTTTTTACGGGAAAAAGATGGCATAAGCATTCCCTTGAGAGGCAGGCCGGATTTACGGATGAAATGAAAAGCCGCGGTTTTGAGGTTCCGGATTATCGCATTGTCGAAGGCGATTACTGGTATCAGAGCGGCGAGCGATGCGTGGAGTTTTTATTAGAGGATGATCATCCTCTGCCGCAGGCTGTGGTCTGTGCCTGTGACCAGTTGGCCATCGGTGCCTGCAAGGCTTTCGCGGAAAACGGGGTCAGAGTGCCGGAAGATGTGATCGTGGTCGGAAATGATTCCTGCTATGAAGGGCAGAGCAGTCCGAAGTCCATCACATCCTATCAGACGCCGGCCAGGGAGTTCGGCAGCTATGCTGTGGACTGTCTTTTGGAACTCTCAGAGGGCAGGCAGATCGGCAAGTTTACCGTTCCGTCAAAAATGATGCTTGGGGAAACCTGCGGCTGCAACAGCCCGGATATGCCCTCGTTCAGCAAAAAAAGGCTGATCTGGGATACGGAAATATCTTTGGAAGGATATGATTCTGTCAACAATACGATGTTTGAAAACCTGATGATGCAGACGGATGTGGCGGACTATGTACGGACGGTGTATTCCTATGCGTTTCAGCTGCGGGAGGCGGACGGTTTTCATCTGTGTCTGCCGGGCAATATCCGGTATATGGGACAGGGAGATGTGGCGCTGCCCGGGCATGACGGCTATCCGCCACGCATGATCGAGGCGATCCGTCACAGAAAAGATCATGCCAATGACATGGTTGGTCTTGAATCGGAGTTTGATACTACGCAGATGCTGCCGCGTCTGTTTGAAAAATGCGATAAGCCGCGGGCGTTTTTCTTTGTGCCTGTCTTTTACGAGGAACGGAATTTCGGGTATGCCGTGGTAGAGCATGCAGGCCATCCGGGTGCTTACGATGATGTATTCCGCAGGTGGCTCGGTACGGTGACCCGCGGCTTTGAAGTACTGCGCCGTCAGATGGCGGTGATCGGGCTGCAGGATCAGATCGACAATATGCGGGCCAATAAATTTGTCAAGATGGTCACGGCATATCAGAATATGAGCAGCGAAGAGCAGGCGGATTATGATACGGTGAAACAGATCCTGGATGAAAACCTGCTCACTTATCATTTCCAGCCCATCGTCAGTGCGCAGGACGGCAGTATCTATTCCTATGAAGCACTGATGCGTTCAAAGAGCGAGCGGCGCGTATCGCCGCTGACCATCATCAAGTATGCCGATATGATGGACCGTCTGATGGATGTGGAAAAAGCGACCTTCAATAACGTGCTTGACATCGTGGATGAACATTGGGGCGAACTGCAGGCGAAGGTTTTTATCAACAGTATTCCGGGCGTGTCTGCAGATCATCATGAAAAACTGGCAGACAGATTGTCCGAGCGGTCAGACAAGGTAGTGGTGGAGCTGACGGAAGAAGCGGAGCTGTCGGATGAACAGCTTTCCGGTCTGCAGGACTTTTTCAGAAAATTGAACATTGAGATCGCGGTCGATGACTTCGGCACTGGTTATTCGAATATCAGCAATCTGCTCCGCTATATGCCGGATTACGTCAAAATTGACCGCTCACTTTTATCGGATATTCATAACAGGCCGCAGAAACAGCATTTTGTCCGGGAGATCATAGAGTTCTGCCATAACAATCACATTAAGGCTTTGGCGGAAGGCGTGGAAACGACGGAAGAGCTTCGCACCGTTATCTTGATGGGCGCAGACCTGATCCAGGGATATTATACGGCAAAACCCACGCCAGAGATGATCGCGCAGATCGATGAAAAGGTGATCGGAGAGATCAGGAGCTTCCAGCAGGAGAAGAAGGACGGCAAGGCGAAACGCGCGTATATCGCGGGGAAAACCAACCGCGTGTCCATGCTGTCGCTGATCAAGGAAAATTGCACAGATATCATCGTCGGAAGAGGTGAGATTACGTACAAGGATATCACCATTGTGGGAACTCCTTCCATGAAGACGGATATTCATCT
>JAEEKC010000165.1 GCA_016282215.1 Lachnospiraceae bacterium | reverse complement strand
GACCGCTCACTTTTATCGGATATTCATAACAGGCCGCAGAAACAGCATTTTGTCCGGGAGATCATAGAGTTCTGCCATAACAATCATATCAAAGCGCTGGCCGAAGGCGTGGAAACGACGGAAGAGCTTCGCACTGTGATTTTGATGGGGGCAGATCTGATCCAGGGGTATTATACGGCAAAACCCGCACCGGAGCTGCTGTCCCAGATCGATGAAAAGGTGATCGGCGAGATCAAGAGTTTTTATCAGGAAAAGAAGGACGGCAAGGCGAAACGTGTTTATATCGCAGGAAAAACCAACCGCGTGTCCATGCTGTCGCTGATCAAGGAAAATTGCACAGATATCATCGTCGGAAGAGGTGAGATTACGTACAAGGATATCACCATTGTGGGAACTCCTTCCATGAAGACGGATATTCATCTGTCGGTGGAGCCGGGATACAGCGGCAGGATCACGCTGGAAAATGTGTATTTTTCCAATGTCAAGGAAAGACCATGTATCGATATCGGCGAGAATGCGGATGTGATCTGCGTGATCGAGGGCGAAAACGTACTTCGGGGCTGCGGGATCCGCGTGCCGGAGTCGTCGAGGTTCTGTCTTGAGGGCAACGGTAATCTGATGATCCTGCCGAATGAACGTCGTTATTATGGGATTGGAAATGATATCACTATGCGTCACGGAGAACTTCTGCTTCGGCAGGTGGGTAAACTTACTGTTGATGCCAGAGGGTCATCCGGTATCTGTATCGGTTCCGGCGCAGGCGGAAAGATTTTTATTGACGGCGGTACATTTTTACTGAGTTCGAACGGAGATAAGAGCGTGGCCATCGGTTCCTTTACGGGTGAGGATCAGGTGCTGATCCATAACTGCGGACTTGAAGTGGAGCTGTCTGTTGCGGAGGGCGTTGGCGCAGGATCCCTGCAGAGCAGGACCATGGTGCATGTGAACAAGAGTTATACGCAGTTTTCCCTGAACGGAAATCTCATTACCGGTCTCGGTACGGTGCATGGAAAGAGTGCGCAGATCGATATGGAGGACTGCCTCGTGGAATTCAATATCCAAAGTGCGGATTCCACCTGTATTGGGGCGCTCAGAGGGGAAACGCAGATCAAGGCAGCGATCGCAACACTGCGGATCGAAGGCTTAGGTGACCGCGTGCTTGCTGTAGGCGGCATTTCCGAGGAGACTTCGATGCAATGCGACAGCGTGGATCTGAAGGTGATCTTGCATAATGCCACCGGTATCGATACGAATGCACCGGCGGATGCTATCACCATGGTCAACGGACGCTGCAGGATCTTTGTCAATGACCGGGAGATCGAGCGCAAGCTGACGTATAAATACGACTGATAACAGTTGTGTACAATCTGTGCCCCGGGGTTTACAAAATGTTGGGAAATACATAAAATATGGATAGTTAATGTTAACGTGAGGAAACAGGAGTGGCGGATCGTTATGTGGTAGGCGGGATCGTGTTTACGGATGTGGAGCAGGCTAAGCTTGCAACTGCTGAGGCAAAGCGCATCGAAGCACTGAACGCCAACATCAATTATGAAAATCCCAAATCGGTGCTCAGCCTTTACAATAAGGCGCAGGCGAACCATGTTTTTCGTACCCCGGTAGGTGTCAGCTATATGCTGCAGCTGCGCAGTTTTCTTTGTCAGCAGGGGATCGATCCGGATAGCCTCCCGCCGATCGAGGTACCGCAGGTGGAGAGCGCTGTGAATATGCAGCAAAAGGGCAGCGCGAAAACGGCGGCAGCGGCAGATCAGACCGGAGAAGATGGCGACGGCGATCATATGGACAGGCTCAGTGAGGGCAGGCAGATCAAAGTTTTTGAGGCCCGCCTTGAGGCCCAGAAGAAGCGGGCGCAGGAGCTTCGAAACCGGATCAGGCAGCAGTGGTTCATCATTGGTGCGCTGGCGCTGATCATCGTGGCAATGTTCGTCATTTCCTTAACGGGGAATAATCCGACGATCCTCAATTACAGGAGCAAGATATTAAATCAGTATTCTGAGTGGGAACAGGAACTGACCGAGCGGGAAAATGCGCTGAGCCTGAAGGAGCAGGCGGCCGGCGCGGGGTCGAGGCTCGGAGAGTGAGGAGAAAAAAATGGAAAAACTGAAAATTCTGGTAGTCGATGATGAAAGCAGGATGCGCAAGCTTGTGAAGGACTTTCTGGTACGGAGTAACTTTGAGGTGCTCGAGGCCGAAGACGGTGAAAAAGCGCTGGATGTGTTTTATTCGGATCCGTCCATCAGTCTGATCATTTTGGATGTGATGATGCCGAAGGTAGATGGCTGGACAGTCTGCAAGGAGATCCGCGAAACATCGCAGATCCCCATCATCATGCTGACGGCAAAATCGACGGAAAACGATGAGCTTCAGAGTTTTGATATCGGAGCGGATGAGTATATCTCCAAGCCCTTCAGTCCGAAGATCCTGGTAGCGCGGGTGCAGGCACTGTTGCGACGTTCCGGTGCCGGTTCGGAGGAGACGGTCAAGTACGGTGATCTTGAGCTGGATCAGGCGGCACATGAGGTTCGGATCCACGGAAAGCCGGTGGAACTCAGTTTCAAAGAGTTCGAGCTTCTGGCTTACTTT
>JAEEKC010000164.1 GCA_016282215.1 Lachnospiraceae bacterium | reverse complement strand
GACCGCGTAAATTAGTTGTCGGAAAACGTAGTGTAGAGTACTCCTGAATCTTAGATAAGTGTCAGATGTATTTCACCTATCTTACTACGCGTTCCTTTTCCTGTCAAAAAGGAAGCCTGTCGTCCGCTTCGCTACCACCAGCCTTTGAATTAATGTTGTGTCGATAGCCTTCAAGGTATCGCAAGTAATCCTTGCTCTGCTTGAGTGTGATCTTATCCGTCTTTGGCAGTTTGTCAACCCTGCGTATGCACCGCGAAGCGGCTGTGGGGTTGACTAACAGCCAAAGGCGGATACTTTGTTATTAAGCAGAGCAAGGATTATCAGGGCGCTCCGGCGCCCTCTGTTCAAGGGCGGAGGCGTCAGCCTCCGGCTTCCTATTGGTCAGATATATTTATGGATCATGAACTGTGCTTTCTTCTTACCCTGCAGGCTTAGTTCATGATTTATGAGATCAGTATATTTTCCGATTTCTCGCGTGTACTCACTCCGCCCGGCCGTCTCTGCCTTTAAGATATCATAGGCGCTTAATTCCAGTTCCTCTGCACCTGCAGCCTTTGGCAATTCCGTCTTCTGATATCTTACAAGTTCCAGCATGTTTCCGCCATTGTAATAATACTCACGAAGATGTGCCATCTGGCTTGCACCGTGTCGGCTCCATCCCATTGCCAGGGAACTCATTCTGGATGACAGCACATGATAGACATGTCCCTCTGCGCTACAGGCTAACACACCATCTTTTTTCCAAAGTCTTTTTTTGGCCGCGCCCCAGTTTTCCAGAACGTAATCGGCTGCATGCTGTATCTTTTCTTTTACCGTTTCTTTTTCGGCATACGACTTGAGGATTTCAATCTCATTCTGAAAATCCTCTTTACTTCCGCCGCGGATTACTTTACACAGCCTGTTTCGTGCATCATGCTGGCTGTCAAGCATATGTCCGGTCATTTTCAAAAGATATTTGCTCAGGTGAAATTCATCCAGCACATACTGTATTCCGTCTATGCGTTTATAACCCGCCTTTATCCATGCGCCGCCGTCTGAATTGAGATAGATCTGCTTAATCTTTTTGATATCGTAATGCGCTTCTATATACGCATACACCTCATCCCATAAAGCCTTATTATCACCATCACCCCAGCAGAAGTAATGTGTGTTGATCAGCCGGTTCCGCTTGCTCTTGGGTGCTTCCGGCTCAATGCCCTCATAAACGTAGATCAGTTTCGTGATTGCTCCGTTCTTTTTCCGGCCGCGCTCATCCCGCTCTATATCGCCTTTCTGATCTATGAACTGCAGGGAATAGTGATCTTCATCCGCATCGATATATAAATACTCGACTTCCTTTTTTTGCTCTGGTATCTGAAAATTGGGTGGGAATATCGTTTTGTGAAGAAGATCCTTTACTGCCTGTTTGCTCACCTTTTCCTCGCTGGTTATGGCTTCTCCGCCTTTACGATAAGATGTCTGCACGGCCTCTTCATAGATCCGTTTGGCCGCCCCCTCTGTCATGCGCTGATTCTCGGTGAAACCCAATGCTTTATCCAGAAGATAACACATAACTTCTTTTCCATCCTCTGTCCGTTCCGTTCTGGAACTGAAGAGCGTTTTCTTGAAGATTACAGTACCCAGCGTGGTCACGAGCTGCTTTTTGTCAGTATCTTCAATGTACCACTTATCTTTACGCCGTAAACTTTTCCTGAAAGCAGTATTGATCTCTTCCAGCGTGATCCGGATAAACTCCCGGCCCAATCCATTGACCGCCTCTGTTATTCCTTTTTCAAACTCCGCAAACCCTTGTGGCTTTTCAAAGAGTTTTTTCTGTTCTTCTATAAATCTGTTGATGCATACTTCAGCAAAATACTGTATAATCTCTTCCATGGGGATCTCCTCCTGTTTGTGCTTTGTTTCGCAACTAACACTTTATCACAGGATCAGGGGATTCCCTACCTTTTCTATTTAGTTTCCGACAAAAACTTTACTCTGGCTCGCAAAAAGGGACAAAAACAAAACTAAATTTACAACAGAACCGAGATATAGTTCACGATCACCATAACTGTCACACCAAACAGCAGCGCAAAAAACACCCTCATATGATGCCGCCTCTCGGAAACCAGTGTCGCAATGAATTCCCTGATAAAAGCATTGATCCAGAAGTATCGCTTGGTGGTACTGCCGATGCCCTCGAGCTGATATCCCTGCTTATAGGCAATGAGGCCGGCGCGGAAAACATGATAATTGGTGGTCGAAAACGCCGCCTTTTTATCCTGATCTTCGATCAGTTTCATGGAATTGCGGATATTCTCATAGGTGCTGAGCGACTCATTTTCCACCATGATCTGTTCCTTCGGTACACCCTTTGTCAGCAGATACGCTGCAATGGCATCTCCCTCTGCCATCACCTCATCACTGCCCTTTCCGCCGGAAGGTATAAAAATGAGCTCCCTGCCTGTCGCCTCTTTCTGCATTGCCGCAAACTCAAGCGCCCGGTCTGCCCGCCCCCGCAGAAGCGGCGTCAGCGACCCGTCAGCACGGATCCTGCTCCCTAAGATCAGAATATAATCCTTATCAAAGGCCGGAATGTGCTTGGCGGCGCGCATCCCAAATACGACCGTTCCGGTCATGACGCATTCAAGATACGAAATGCTGTAAAAGATCAGATACTCGAACCACGAGTATACATGGGTTGCCGGCGCTTTTTCGTTAAAAATATCTATGACCGGATGAAGCTGCAAAAACTGATAGAGCCTGCCGGGCAAGATCGTCATCAGGCACAATCCCAGACCCAGGAAAAACCCAAGCATGTTCCGCCAGTTGACGCCTTCCTTTTTCATCAGACGGATATTGCTGATCGTGATCAGCACGGACCAAACCAGCGCAACGGGCAAAACGATAAATGTAAATAAGCCGGCGGAAGCCAGCACCGATTCAATACTTGCATCGATCCCGTCGAAATCGAAGATGATCATCACCAGTTTCACCAGCATAAAAGAGATAAACACGATCAGACCGAGATTCATGATATTTCTGTAGGCATAGATGCTCTTTTTAACGCCCTGCCATAATAACAGTATCCTGTCGATATAAAAGTACAGCGTTGCGATCAGAACAGACAACGGGATCAGAAAGCCCGCGGTACAGACGCCGAAATACGTATCCAGCGTAATGATGCCGAGTCTGTGGACGTAGACTTTTTTCAGTGAAAGGGATTCCCCGTCTGCCGTATCAATATCAATAAACGTGATCCCTCTTTTCAGGGCGCAAATATCATACTTCAGAACGCCATTTTCCATCCTGACATCGGATATTTCGACTATCCCCGGCTCCTCCGCTGTCAACCGGAAATCCTCCGGCGCATAAGAAGCGATATCCATTCCTTCCGGCAGCGCATAGGTTCCTGTGATGCGGTCCCCCATCATCGCGATCATGGCAAAAGAGACTGCCAGAAGTACTGCCAGTATGGTAAAAACAGATATTAATGGTTTGCCGATCACTCTTTTCGTTCTTTTTAACATAGTCCTATCTGTTGATCATTCATTCTTTATGTGCAGGGCTAGAACATGTGTTCTGATTTTTGTTTTACCCCACATCTAGCGGTTGCAAATTCCGAACGTTTGTTCTATGCTATAAGCAAAGTTACTATTCACAATCGATTGTGATAGACAGGCAATGTGCAAGCTCGCTTGCTAACATTGACTGAATATCGCAATCGGTCTGCGAAGCAGAAACTCCACGGACATCGAACAGACCGCCGTGAAACGGCAGTAGAGGTGCGCAGCACCGTGTCTGTGAGATGGTTGTGGAGTGACTGTGAATAGAATCCCACTTACTCACAGGGTAATAAAACGGACTCTGACTGTGATATCATAGGAAAAACGAACTATCTAAGCACTATCCATGCCGCGAAATGCGGGGATAAGGAGGGGCATATGACTGAATATAAAATCATCGCCGTCGATTTTGACGGAACCCTTTGTTACAGCAACTGGCCGGAGCTCGGCGATCCGAACGCCGCCCTGATCGAATACTTAAAAGAGTGCAAAGCAGCCGGACACAAGCTGATCCTCTGGACCTGCCGCGCAGGTGAGCCGCTGGAAAATGCCGTGAACTGGTGCCGTCAGCATGGTCTTGTCTTTGATGCAGTCAATGATAATCTCCCGGAAATCGTATCCCTATACGGAAACAATTCCCGGAAGATCACCTGTGATTACTATATTGATGACCGCGCCTGCCTTCCGGAAGACCTGAAAAAAACGATCGCCTGACGCGCCGCAGTCCTACATATGAATGTCTTCTCATTTTACGCTTTTGTCCCTGCAGCCTGCCTGCATCATGCAGTGTGCACAGTCCCCTCCGCAGGACATATATCCCTGCTTTTTATTCCGAATGATCACACGCAGGGCCGCTGCCACTGCCACTATCAATATGACCGAAACAATGATCGTTCCGAGATTATCTGCCATCCATGAAATCATATCTGCTCTCCGCTTACGGTACGATCGCCCTGATCTCATCCCATCCTAAACATCTGCGATAGTTAGCAGTGGGTAACTCTGCCCTCTGATTCCACGGTCTGTCAAAAACCAGCACGTTTAAATCCGGCAGATGATCAAAGAACCGAAAAGCTGACGGTGAATCCTCTATGGCGTAATCGAATTTCATCTGCAGATAATCCTCCAGCTCCAAGCTGAAACCGCTGTCCTTCATCTTCTGCTCCCTGCCGTACTTATCCAGGCAGTACAATTTGATATCAGCAAACCCGTGCGTATCCAGCCATTGTCGGGACGGCTTATATGCATTAAACGGCCGGCCGGTAATGATCGATACCTGATGCCCCTTCCCAACCCATTCATTGATCACGGCCGCTGCCCCGGGCGTCTCTTCATAGGATAAGAGTTCATCCGCCTCATGACCTTTTACCAGAAGCTGCGCATACTGCTCATCATTCAGCTGAAAAGATTTTTGCAGATTAAAGTAGTGCATGTCCTCGTAAGGAACATCAATTTCGAACATATCATAAACAAGCTTCGAAAAAGCCCTCGCCGTTTCACACAGGCAGTCATCAAAATCAACGTAAATATTCATTCGTTTTCCCCTAAATAAATAATTACCGACTCCATATTTTCACTTACCTGTCCATTGTAACATAAGAATCCGATTTATGACATACAAAAGCTGCCGCGTCATGCGGCAGCTTTGTTTTGGAAGGTGAAACTTTGGGATCTATGTTAAACCCCGGCCGGAAGATACATCATGATATCCCGATCTTCCATATCGAGGTTGAAGTACCTGCGAAGCTTATGAATGAATCTTCTGTCGACTGACAGATACGCTTTCAGATACTCATAGTGCGAGCAGCCTGTGCAACGTTCATATAGTTTTCCAAGTGTCACATAGTCCATCAGGGCTACGATATCATCCCAAAATTCATTACATAAATCTCTTAATCTCATATAGCATTGATCCTCTCTTTGCTTGACTTATGTGTAGTCTATCAGCCAATTGTGAAGAATCGGTGCGGAATTTATTAAGATTCTATGATGATTTCTTGACGAAAACGATTACTTTGATGTATTGTATGTTCGATATTTAATCCAACTTTCCTATTGACATACTAATATAGTAGGTGATAACATTCACTTCAACATATTTTTATAATTCTGAGGGGCATAAAAAATGAACGAAAAACTGAGATCTATCATTACCGCATCACTCTTTGCGGCGATCACAACACTGGCTACCATGGTCATCAAGGTACCGACCTTCGGCACCAACGGCTATGTCAATATCGGCGATGCCGCCGTTCTGATCGCGGCATGGCTTTTGGGAAACCCTTACGGCGCGCTTGCCGCAGGGATCGGCTCCGGGCTGGCTGACCTGTTATCCGGTTATCCCGCTTACATTCCCGGAACCACTGTCATCAAGCTTGTCATGGCATTTGCCTGCGCAGCGATCTACTCGCAGCTGAAAAACAGACTGCCGAAAACCGCTGCTCTTTTGATCAGCAGTATCGTCGCTGAGATCATTATGATCACAGGTTATTTCCTGTATGAGGCAGCCTTCCTCGGCTACGGCCTTGCCGCATCGGCTGCCATCATCGGAAACGCCATTCAGGGCATCACCTGCCTGATCCTGGCAAATGCAGTGATCCGTGCCTTAGAGCCGGTCTACCGCAGGCTTTCTACCGTTTCTCATTGACATAGGTGGTGACGCGGTTTTGGATTTTATCCGCCGCTTCATCCACGCTTGCCTGTCCATTGAAATAAACGACCCGCAACCGACTTTGTCGGATGTGGGTTCATTCCTCCGTGAGATCCCCCTGATCCACCACGGATTTCCCGAGCCATTTTTTCTTATACCAGTAATACATGACGATCAGCCCGCGGATGCATTCATCCGTCGCCGTTCCGATAAAAATTCCCGCGACACCCACACCAAGTGCAACGCCGACCGTATAGCCGGTGGTCAGCCCCAGTCCCCAGTTGCACAGAACGCCGGCTGCAAAGGGAAACATATAGGCGCCGGCCGCCTTGAGGCTGCTGACAAAAGTCATATTCAGGCACCGCCCGGTTTCCACGAAGATATCCACGATCATGATCTTCTGACCGAGGGAAATGATGTTCATGTTGTCGGTAAAAAGATGCAGCGTAAATCCGCAGAGCAAAGCATTTATGCACGCCAGGGCAACGGTGATCGGCATGGATGTCCGAAGTGTCTTAAACACTCTTTTGTATGCCTCATCGTTCTTGCCGGCGCCTACCAGATGCCCCGTGATGATCTGCGTGGACATGGCAGATGCGTTGGAGAATATCATGGCAAACGAGATCAGCGTATTGCAGTATGCCCTTGCGTTTACCGCATCATTTCCCATGGCATTCACAAAGGAAAGCAGCGTTGTCTGATACAGATTATAAGTCAGGTTTTCCCCGGCTGAAGGCAGTCCGATCTTTATCATTTTGGAAAGCAGCTTGGTCGGAAACGGATTCAGATAGCGCAGAGAGATCCTTCCCGTTTTTGTCATATAGAAAAATGCGATCAGTGAGATCACCGCCAGAAATCTTGCGGCAACCGTCGAGATCGCCACGCCGGCAACGCCCATGTTCAGGTGCTTCAGCGGACCATACAGGAACAGATAGTTCCCGATGATGTTGATGATATTGACACCAAAGGAAACCCGCATGCCGATCTTGGTATAGCCGTTGCACCGCAGGATCTGCAGCATGACATTGGACACGGCCATCAAAAATCCTCCGCCTCCGACGATATAGATGTATATCATGGACAACGGACGCATCTCGGGCGATACGTGAAGGAATTTCATGATCAGCGGATTTGCCGCGCAGAAAAGTCCGCTGAGCACCAGGCCAAACACAAGGTTGACAACAACAGCCAGCGTATAGATCATGTTCATTTTGTCGTACTTTTTGGCACCAAGATACTGTGCCACGACCACGCTTGTTGCCGTTGCGATGATGTTGAACAGTATGATCATCATGAACATGATGGTATTTGCATTTCCCACCGCACCGACAGCATACTCGTCATAATGGCTGAGCATTAGCGTATCCACGTTATTCAGCATCGTATTGAGCAGCAGCTCCAAAAACATGGGCCCCGCCAATGCCAAAAGCGGAGTGTTTTCATCGATTACGGTTGTTTTGTTCTTTTCCATCGTATATCCTTTTTGAATTTATTATTTGTATTTCGATTCAGCATTTTCATGCCGGACTTCATACTTATTAAGCAAATATAAGAATCCACCGGCAGCCTGACAAATTGTATCATCACCGATGGATCATTTCTTCTCAAAAATTGTTTTCTTTTGGCAGATTTTTGCTTAACGAAAGATCATATGCCATTCTCATCAGGCCGGACGCGCCAGATAATATCCCTGGAACAGATCTACGCCAAGCCCTACCAGATAATCAAACTCCTCTTTCTCTTCAACGCCTTCGGCAACGACCAGTATCCCCTCTGAATGGAATTTTAATACCAGCTCCTGTACATTTTTCTGTTTTTCGGGAATATGATCGATCCCGGATATCAGTTCCCTGTCAAGCTTCACGATATGCGGCCGCATGAGTTCGACTTTTTCCATATCATTGATGCCGCTTCCGAAATCATCAACGGATAAAAGATTATCCATAGTCCTGACTGACTTGCTCTTCTCCAGCCAGTTTGCATAGGAAAAATACGGGTATTCAAGACTCTCTACGATCATTTTTCCGCGAATGCTGTCCCCATAATACTCCCAAAACGCATCCGCTTCCTGCTGTGTCAGGTTATCGGAGGGGAAAGAATTAACGGAAACTCTCTCGGTATATCCCCTTAAAATGTATGCCTGCATGGCTCCGAATATGGTGGCCACTTCCAAAACATGCAGCCTGTCAGCTTCCATGTATTCATCAATCAGCTCAAGCACGGTCTTTTCTGTCGGGCGCATCAGCGCTTCCCATGCATAAACCGTCTTTTTATCGGGCAGGAAGATCGGCTGAAAAACGTAGTTGATCGACAATTCTCCCAGCGCTTCGAGTATTTCTTTATCCAGTGGTAAATGATCATAGTAAATCATAACTTTAGCCGTCCATAATTATATATGCTATACGAATTGCTCCATTGCCTTTGGCATTTCTCACAATTCTAAAACATTATATCATCATAGATTCAGTTTTGTCACGTTTTAATCTCATGCCAGTCCGGCATATTCATAGCCCGCTTCTTCTACCGCAGCTTTGATCGCCGCCTCATCGACATCCGCGGAATTTGTGATCGTCACCATGTTTTTCTCATGATCTGCTGCTGCGCTCTCGATCCCGTCGATTGCCTCAAGCGCCTTCTTTACATGGGCCTCACAATGTCCGCACATCATTCCGTTCACCTTGATCGTCATCTCATTGTCCTCCGTTAATTGATTAGTAATTGATTGGTTAACCATTTCCATATCGGTCTTTTCTTTGAATTGATCAGTACTTGTTTGGTTTAGTATTTCCATTTCGGTTTTTTCAGTAAATTGATCCACTTCCTTCGTTTTGATCCAGTTCAGCCTGAGCGCATTGGATACCACGCAGAAACTGGATAATCCCATGGCTGCAGCCCCGAATACCGGGTTCAATTCCCAGCCAAACGCCGCCACATAACAGCCCGCGGCAAGCGGTATTCCCAAAACATTGTAGAAAAATGCCCAGAACAGATTCTGGTGGATATTCCTAAGCGTGCTCCGTGAGATCATGATAGCGGCAGCAACATCTGTTAAACTGCTCTTCATAAGGACCACATCGGCTGCGTCGATCGCCACATCCGTTCCGGCTCCGATCGCAATACCGAGATCTGCCGAAGTGAGCGCCGGCGCATCATTGATGCCGTCTCCCACCATGGCTACCGCGCCGTTCTTCTGAAGCTCTCTGACAGCTGCTTCCTTGCCGTCGGGTCTGACGGAAGCCACCACTTCATCAACGCCTGCCTGTACGGCAATGGCTTTGGCTGTGACTTCGTTATCACCGGTGATCATCACTGTACGGATCCCCATCTCCTTCAGCTGTGCAATGGCCCGGGGCGAATCCTCTTTGATCACATCCGATACGCCGAGAATGCCGAGTAGTTTCCTGCCCTTTGCAAAAAGTACAGGCGTCTTCCCTTCTCCGGCAAGGCGCTCTATGATCGCTTCCGTTTCTTTACTGAGCCCGCCTGTCACGGCGCCGATAAACTTCGCGCTGCCGCCGCTGATCTCATCCGTCCCAAATCTGGCCTTCAGCCCATTTCCGGAAAGCGCTTCAAACTCTTCGGTTTCTTTCAGCTCCACTCTGTTTTCCACGGCATATTCCGTAACGGCACGCGAGATTGGGTGTTCACTTTTTGACTCAAGTGCATATGCTACCGTCAAGAGTTCTTTTTGGCTCACGCCTCCGATCGGATGGATATCGGTAACCTTCATCTGGCCTGTTGTGATAGTCCCGGTCTTATCCAGCGCCACAATCTTTGTCCTGCCGGCCTGCTCTAAGGAAGCCGCCGTCTTGAACAGGATTCCGCATTTCGCCGCAACACCGTTTCCGACCATAATGGCTACCGGCGTAGCAAGCCCCAGCGCACATGGACAGCTTATAACAAGCACTGATACGGCCCTGGCGATCGCATAGCCCACAGTCTGTCCCACCAGGATCCATACCAAAAATGTGATAAGCGCGATACCGATCACAGCAGGAACGAACACGCCCGAAACCTTATCTGCGATCTTGGCGATCGGCGCTTTTGTTGCCGCCGCATCACTTACCATCCTGATGATGGCCGAAAGCGTCGTATCCTCGCCAACCCTTGTCGCCTCGCAGACCATATAGCCGGAAGTATTGATCGTCGCTGCCGATACCGCGTCGCCCACATTTTTTTCCACAGGAACGCTTTCACCGGTCAGGGCCGATTCGTTCACGGCGCTCTCACCTTCCGATACGATACCGTCCACCGGAATGCTGTCACCGGGCCTGACGACAAATCGGTCTCCGACCTTAACCGTTTCGACCGGCACGGTAACTTCGGCTCCGTTACGGATCAGCACTGCCGTTTTAGGCGAAAGGTCCATCAGTCCTTTCAGCGCATTCGTGGTTTTGCCCTTTGACCTTGCTTCGAGCATCTTGCCCACAGTGATCAGCGTCAGGATCATGGCTGCCGCTTCAAAGTAAAACTGATCCATGTAGTACATGGTCAGCTCATGATCGCCGTCCGCCACAGACTTCGTCATGGCAAAAAGCATGGCCACACTGTAACCATAAGAAGCCGTTGCTCCCAACGCAACCAGCGTATCCATGTTGGGGGATCTGTGGAGCAGTCCTTTAAATCCGCTGATAAAGAATTTCTGATTGATCACCAGCACCAGTCCGGAAAGCAAAAGCTGATACAGACCCATAGCCACATGATTTCCGTCCAAAAATCCCGGCAGCGGCCAGTTCCATAACATATGTCCCATGGACACGTACATCAGCGGGAGTAAAAGAGCGATCGATGCGATAAGCCTCTTTTTCATCAAAGGCGTCTCGGTGTCTTTCAGGGAATCCTCTGAAGATGCTGCGCCGCCCTCATTTTTATTCGCGCCCTTGACACTCGCGCCGTATCCTGCAGCTTCCACAGCTGCTATGATATCTTCCGGACGGGCTGAGCCCTCAACGCCCATGGAGTTTGTCAAAAGACTCACTGCGCAGTTCTCAACGCCCTCTACCGCGTTTACTGCCTTCTCAACTCTTGCCTGACAGGCTGCACAGCTCATCCCTGTCACTTTATATTGCTGCATGGTTCCTCCGAATTTCTCTTAATCCGCGCATATCCGGTTACATTCAATGCATAATATATCATAAAACACTCCTTTACACCAAACGAAATCCATTCTCCGCCAAATGCTGCAACGTCTTTTCTGAGATTTGTTCCTCATGCGTTATGGTCTGGCTTTTTCTGTAGTAATGATTACGGATATAGCTTAGTCCGTCATCATTGCGGCTGAAAGAATACTCTATTCTGTCCGGATTGTATATGCGGTCCGGCATGGCCCGAAGGACAAAATTTATCGTCATCTGCATCGGATACCTGTTGAAATCCTTGAATTCCCATGCATGCGATAACATATCTCCGTCATATTCATAGTACTCACAATTGATCACAACATCATCCGAGGGGCTGCCTGCACATCGAAACGACTGTGCACTTACGATCCTGCCAAGGTCATCATATTCATACCACTCAAAATCGGTCATGATGTAGGGGGGTTCGTGGTCCGGATCATCATACAGTGTATACTCGATGCTCAGCTGCTTTGATACATAGACAACAGCATGCACAGAGTCCTGATACCTGCCGAGCCTTGCCATTCTGAGCCTGCCGTCTCGATCATAATTCAGCGTGACGTAATTATCCGGATTAGCATTTTTTGCAATCTTTTTGGAAGGTACCTTCGGATAGGTATCTTTGCTGTCTGTTAATCGGGGGAGCAGGAACTTACTATAGGGATTCAGGCCCCTCCAGTGGTCATTAAATCTGATATACCGGATCTCATCATCTGCCGTATCAAAATCCGGCACATACGGATCGACCACCTGCTCGCGAAGACGTACATATTTCTCTAATATCTTATCACTCGAAAATTCCATAACGTCCCCTTTCGTCAATTGATCCGTCGTTTCCGGCTCCGCATTCATCATCCGTAAATATACTCACCAAAAGAGCCCCATACCGCATCGGGATCGAAGTCTCTCTCATAGGTAAAGCGCATTTCCTTCAGGTTCAGGCCGCCGTTCATAAAGCGGAGTCTCATCACGCCATAT
>JAEEKC010000163.1 GCA_016282215.1 Lachnospiraceae bacterium | reverse complement strand
GAGACTATCGGGGATGTGGTGGAAGGCGTGGGACATTTCGAACCGCTTCGCCACTATGCGGAAGTCCATCTGCTCTTAGAACCGGGGGAGCGCGGCAGCGGACTTATTTTCCGCAGCAAGGTTTCGAGCGATGTGCTTGCGACCAACTGGAAACGGCTGATCCTGCAGCATTTATCGGAGAAAAAACACAGGGGTGTGCTGACCGGCGCGCCCATCACGGATATGAAGATCACCCTGGTTGCAGGCAAGGCACATACCAAGCATACCGAGGGTGGGGATTTCAGACAGGCAACTTATCGCGCTGTCCGGCAGGGGCTGATGCAGGCAAAAAGCATCTTGCTTGAGCCGTATTTCAAACTGCGGATATCTGTGCCCACGGCCCTGGTTGGCAGGGTATTGACGGAGATCGAGGCACTGTCGGGGACCGCTCAGGTGTCTGTTATGGAACAGGATGTTACCTTGATCACCGGCAGGGCACCGGTTTCCACAACCCGCAATTTCGCGGCGCAGCTGGCTGCATTCTCCGGTGGCCGCGGGCGGATCGAGCTGCAGTTTGACGGCTATGATATCTGTCATAATGCAGAAGAAGTGATCGCTGCAAAGGGGTATGAGCCGGAAAGGGATCTGCGCAACAAAGCAGACTCCGTATTCTGTTCTCACGGGAGCGGCGTGACTGTTCCCTGGAACGAAGTGCCCCTTCATATGCATCTCCCGTTTGTTCTGAAAAAAGGAGCAGACGGATCCGCCGTCGGGCTGCAAATGAATAATAACGAAGGTTATGAAAACGAGAGTAAAAATTCAAAAAGCAGGAACAAATCATCTTCGAGTGCTTCTTTCTATGCCGGAGAGGATGAGCTGAAAGCGATTTTTGAAAGCACCTATAAAACCAGCTGGCATGGAAAAAGAGATACAGACCAGAATGGTGAGGAAATGGGAAGGGGCTGGAATGGAAGACGAAGCGCCGGTGCAACGGAAGAATCGCAGCAAAGAGATGAAACAGACCGGCAACAGTCCGGTGCGAGCGTAAAGAAAACAGCCGGCGAATCAAAGCCGCAGCTTCTTTTGGTGGATGGATATAATGTGATCTTCGCAGACAGTGAGCTTTCTTCTCTGGCAAGGGAAAACTATGACGCGGCCAGGGGAAAGCTGATAGACATGCTGTCGGATTTTCACGGAACGAGAAGCGGTCAGCTGTGGGTTGTTTTTGACGCTTACAAGGTAAAAGGCGGCACGGAGCACACGGAAAGCTTCTTTAATATAAAAGTGGTCTATACAAAAGAAAACCAGACGGCAGACATGTTCATTGAAAAAACGGTCCATGATATGAGAAAGCAATATGATATCACGGTTGCAACTTCGGATGGACTTGAACAGGTCGTATCCAGGGGACAGGGCGCAAAAATGATCTCCTCGAGAGAGCTGCTGCGGCTCATGGAGGAGACCGGAGAAGAACTGCGCCGCTTTACTGCCAGCCGCCGTCCAGTGTGATGATCTGACCGGTGAGATAGGATGGCGCTTCGATGATATGATGCACCATTTTTGCCACTTCAATAGATGTTCCGATCCTGTCTGCGGGAATCTCACCTTTCAGGATCTCCAGATCAGCCATGGACAGATGCTTGTTCATATCTGTATCGATCACGCCGCAGGCGATGGCGTTTACCTGAATGTTGCTCGGTCCTAATTCTTTGGCCAGTGCTCTGGTGAAACTGTTCAGACCGCCTTTGGATGCGGAATAGGCCACCTCCATGGAGGCACCTACATTTCCCCAGACGGAGGAAATGTTGATGATCTGTCCGGCGTGTTTTTTCAGCATCAGCGGGATCGCCTTGCGGCTGGTATAGAAGCAGGCGGAAAGATTGGTGCGGATCACGTTGTTCCAGTCATCCACGTCCATATCAGACAGCAGCCCGACATAGGAGATCCCGGCATTGTTGATCAGGATATCCAGATCCTCTACCTGCGAAAAGCATTCTTCTACAAAATGCACATCACCGATATCGCCGGTAAAACTGGTGCATTCTATATCATAATTGCCTGCCAGTTCATTTGCCAGAGCGGTGAGACGCTGTGAAGAACTGCGGCAGGTCAGGTACAGATGATAGCCGCAGGCGGCAAGTTCCCGGGCGATGGCTTCACCGATCCCCCTGGATGCGCCGGTGATAAATGCATATTTTGCCATAGGTATCGCTCCCTTCTGATTCATTAACGGTTTTTTGACAGAGTGTTTTCATATCGTCCTTTACACGATCCCTGATTCCTATTATAAACTTTATCCCCTCTGATTTCTACAACTGAAGCATTAATATATGCAATGTATTTTTAACAAAGCCCGAAGATGCGGTCAGAACTCAGTCGGTCGCAGCCTCGCCAGCCAGCACCTTTTTGTAGTCTTCGTAGTTCTTCTTTAATAAATTCGGTGTATCGAGTCCGTAGGGGCATTTGCTCTTACACTTGCCACATCCTACGCAGTTCTCGATGCGTTTCATCTTTGCCTGCCATTCTTCGGAAAGCCAGGCTTTCGCAGGTGCACGTCTGAGCATCAGGGCCATTCTGGCACAGTTGTTGATCTCGATTCCGGCGGGGCAGGGCATACAATATCCGCAGCCCCGGCAAAAATCGCCGCTGAGCTCTTTTTTCTCTCGCTCGATCAGATCACGGATCTCCTGCGTCATGGCGGGAGGATTGTCAATGTAACTTAAAAACTCATCCAGTTCACGCTCACGCTGGATGCCCCAGATGGGGAGAACATTATCAAACTGGGCAAGGAAAGCATAGGCGGCTGCGGAGTTTGTGATCAGGCCGCCGGATAACGCCTTCATGGCGATGAAACCCATATCTGCTTTTTTGCATAAAGAGACTAATTCGATCTCCTTTTCATCGGCCAGATAGGAAAAGGGAAACTGCAGCGTCTCATAAAGGCCGGACTCGATAGCCTGCCCGGCAACAGCAAGCCGGTGGTTGGTGATCCCTATATGCCGGACCTTGCCCTGCTCTTTTGCCTTGAGCATCGCCTCGTAAAGCCCTGTTCCGTCGCCGGGTTTCGGACAGAATGCCGGGTTATGGAACTGATAGATATCAAGATAGTCTGTCCGGAGATTGGTCAGGGAAGTCTCAAGATCCTTCCAGAACTGATCTGCGTCCTGTGCGCCTGTTTTGGTGGCAATATATACCTTGCTGCGCATGCCTTCAAAAGCCTCGCCCACTTTGATCTCGCTGTCCGTATACCATCTTGCGGTATCAAAAAAACGAATGCCGCCATCGTAGGCTTTTCGTAATAGCTTCACCGCCTCTGTCTGTGAGATCCGCTGGATCGGCAGTGCTCCGAAGGCGTTTTTTTCAACAGTGATCTTCGTGCTCCCTAATGTAACCTGTTTCATAGTTTGCTCCCATTTTGAATTGATCAATAGTATTTTGGCCTTCTCCTTATCATATCAGATACGAAGGCTGCTGACAATTCTTCTAAATATAAGATAATCAGATAATCAGAGAATAATAAGAATATAAGAAAATATGAACGTAAGAATATAAGGGGGTATAATATAGGAATATTTAAGATAAGAAATCAAAAAAACAAATAAAAAAATCTATTGCTGAGGTAATAGCAATGGTGTATTGTGAGAGGGCAGTGCAAAACCGGTAAAAAACGGCCGGTAACATGTAATGCAATTGTAACTGTTATATAATAAGGAAAGTACGCGAGTTGATGTGAAAAAAGGAGGATGCGGCATGTTAGAAGCATTAAAACAACAGGTGTATGAAGCAAATATGGAGCTGCCGAAGAGAGGGCTCGTAACCTATACCTGGGGAAATGTCAGCGGTATCGACAGAGACAAGGGACTGTTCGTCATCAAGCCCAGCGGCGTGGAATATGATGAATTAAAACCGGAAGATCTGGTGGTGTTGGATCTTGACGGCAATATCGTGGAAGGAAAACTTCGCCCCTCCTCCGATACTCCGACACATCTGGAGCTGTATAAGGCATGGCCCGGCGTCGGCGGTATCGTGCATACCCATTCCACCGAAGCGGTAGCCTGGGCGCAGGCAGGACGCAGCATTCCGGTATACGGAACCACCCATGCGGACTATTTTTACGGTGATATCCCCTGCACCAGAGGGCTGACCATGCAGGAGATTAAAGAGGCATATGAAAAAAACACGGGCCTTGTGATCATTGAGACCTTTGCCAATAAAGAGCTTGATCCGCTGCACACGCCCGGCGTTCTCTGCGAGCATCATGGTCCTTTCACTTTCGGGAAGGATGCGGCCGCTGCGGTTTACCATGCGGTTGTTTTGGAAGAAGTGGCAAAAATGGCAGCCAAAACGGAAGCGCTCCGGACAGATGCAGAGAGAGCACCCTATTATTTGGTAGAAAAACATTTTGAAAGAAAGCACGGAAAGAATGCTTATTACGGACAGGGCTGATTTTCGGATAAATAACAGATATAACGCAATCGTTTTCGAAAAATGATACCGGTTCTTTAAAAAAGTTACAAAAAAAGTACAAAAAATCTTAGGAAATCCCCCATATCTTGTTGACAAAGCAAGGGCATAATGATATATTTGTCAATGGATGTAACAATTTTGTAATAATTTACATGCTTGGAGGATATATGTTTAACAAAAAAAGTAAGTTAACTGCATGGATCTTAACAGCAGCAATTACTTTGACCGTATTACCGACGACCGCATTTGCAGAGGGTCTTCCCGCTATCGGTGCAGGATCGTCGATCAGTGTAGAAGCTACGGATCTTGTAGCAAGTGCAGATACAGCAGCAGTAGCAACAACAGCTGTGAAGCCGGCAGTAAAGCAGACGGTACTGCCTTCGGCAGGTGTAGAGGCAGCATGCGGCGGCATCGCTTCATCTGTCGTATCTGAGAAGAAGGAAGAGACTGTGGCAGCTGCCCCGGTATTTCAGGAGATTTCAACGGACGGCGTAGAAGCAGTACAGACCGAAGCAGCTGCACCGCAGGTATCCGCAGATGATACACAGGTTCCTGCAGTTGAGACAGCAGCAGCGGAAGCACCGGTTGAGGAAGCACAGGAGACCGTAACGGATATTGCAGTACCGGATGATATCGCAAATGCAGGCGTTGCAGCAGAAACCGAAGCAACCGATGCGCAGACTACCGAAGAGAATACAGCTGAAGGTGAGATCGCACCTGCTCAGGAGCTTGCAGAAGCCGCACCGGCTGAGAGCGGCGTCAAGACTGTTTCCGGCGCGGACGCAGCAGCAAACAGCGCAAAGCAGATGTACAGCAATCTGGTTATCGCAAAATGTAATGATTACGTAAATGTCCGCAAGGAGCCCAATGAAGAGGCAGAGATCCTCGGCAAGCTCTACAATGAGTCTGTTGGTGATTATGTTTCCGAGACTGAGAACGGCTGGATCGAGATCATTTCCGGTACGGTTCGCGGATATGTAAAAGAAGATTATGTCGTAACCGGCGATGCAGCAGTTGAGCGTGCAAAAGAAGTCGGCAAGCGTCTTGCTACGGTCAATACACAGACACTTTATGTCAGAGAAAACCCGACAACAGATTCATCCGTTATGGGTATGGTTGCCGGCGAGGATGACCTGAGTGTTGTGAGTGAAGCAGAAGACGGCTGGGTGCAGGTTTCCGTAGAAGAAGGAAACGGCTATGTATCCACTGATTTTGTTACACTGAAGACCGAATTTGTAAAGGCTGAGTCCAAAGAAGAGGAAGCAGCAAGACTTGCAAAAGAGAAGGCTGAGAGAGAAGCAGCTGAAGCAGCAGCAAGAAAGAAAGCAGGCAAGAAGAAAGGCAAAGGCTCAAGCGGCGGTGGCGGCGGAAGCTATGCAGCACCTTCGGGTGGCGGCGGATCGGCAGTTGCAAACTATGCACTGCAGTTCGTAGGTAATCCGTATGTATACGGCGGATCTTCCCTGACCAACGGTACTGACTGCTCTGGTTTCGTTATGAGCGTATATGCAGCATTTGGCGTAGGCCTGCCGCATTCCTCCGGTGCACAGAGAAGCTGTGGCGCGGACGTTGGTGGTCTTGCAAATGCACAGCCCGGTGATATCGTATGTTATTCCGGTCATGTAGGAATCTACATTGGCGGCGGTCAGATCGTACATGCATCGACAGCTAAGACCGGTATCAAGGTATCCAATGCAGGCTACAGAAACGTTCTCTCTGTAAGAAGAATCTTCTAATATTAACAAGAATTTATAATATCAAGAAGAATTTTCTGATACAAAGAAGAATCTTCTAATACAAATTAAAAATGCGCAATCGATAACGCGCAGTATATAATGTCAGAAATCGCTATGTGTCTGTAAAACCAGATAGAAGCGTTTCAAAAGAATACAGGGAGCGGGGCATGTCTTTTGACATGCCCTGTTGCGTTATATGGTGTTCTGCGATATCTGATCTGTCACATCGCTTTTCGGCATAGATCTGTGTCATATCTGTTTTTGGAGTCCTGTCATATTTTTCGAAATAAGGCCGTTTGTGCAACATGCACAACACTTTCGAAAATCAAGGGGCAATCTGCAAAATTCCAGGAAAAGTTTTCCACAATCCGAATTCCGATTTTATCAAGCAAAGCGACTTATAAACGAAGTTATTCACTTTATCCACAAAAAAAGAGGAAAAATAATGGCGTTTTATGGAAACCGGACGAACGCCTGTTTTGTGAAAAGTTACGAAAGTGTTACAAATTTTCGACTGAATCGTTTTCTGACCGGCCCTTCTGACCGGGCCAAAAAAGCAGATTCTAAAGAGTTATCCCATACTTTCCGATATACAATATAGAAATGTGCGTCAAAATATGAAAAAAGAATGAAATTACGCGCTGAGAAACCCTGAAACATTGAAAAAACGGGCGATTTGTGATAATGTAACTATGTATAGTTATGTAAATATATGGTGAGTGGAATGACGAGACGTTATAAGTATACAATCCAAAAGGGATTCACCCTGGTAGAGATGATGGCTGTGATCCTGGTGATGTCCATCTTGCTCGGAGCAACGGCATGGGGCGTGACCGGCTGGATCCAGCACTTTACCTATATCCGGAATCAGGAGACTGCCAGATATATTTATCTGGGGGCCCAGTCCGGTCTGTCTGCTTATGCGGGACGCGGTGCGCTGGATGAGTTTTTTGAGGCGATCGAAAACGGCAGCGCAAGCGATGTCTGCATGGTGGACACTTTTGATGCAAAACGTGAATACGGTCTTCCCACAAAACATGACAACAGAGATCAGGATCATGTTTATGCCTATCTGAAATGCGACAAGAAAGCCGGCGCGACCGGCGGCATTGACAGCAATCCGCTTCTTTACGATCTTGTGCGTCCTTATATTTCCGACACAGAAAGCCTTGATGGCAGTATCATCGTTGAATTGGATCTGACTGCGAAAAAAGTGTATTCTGCGTTTTATTCTTCCTGGGCGACGGGTTTTGATTATGGCAAAACCTTTGCAAACGCACCCGGGTTCGGTGTGCGCGAGAGATATGCGGTTTATCAGGACTGGGAGTCTGAGACCGCTGAAAATCCCAAAACAGATACCAGAGAAGAAAGCAAGCGCATGGATCACTGCGTCGGTTATTATGGTGCAGACCAGGTCAATGTCTATGGCCTGACACTTCCCAACAATCTGCATGTGGAAGAGGCTATGCTCTACAATGAGGAAACGCTTCATCTGGATTTTCATTCCGATTCCGGCAATTATGAAAATGACACGCGATATGATATTGAATTCTACGAGGTAGCTGCAGGTACTTACGGGGATGAACCGACGGGTACGCCCTGGTTTACCGTTTCTGTCTCGCCGGCAGCAGCACTTGGAACTGTTTTAAAATCCGATGAGGATGTTGCACCCAAGCAGGTCATGCTGGATGCAACGGTGAGCGGCAATTCGGTGGGACAGCTGCCGTTTATCCTTTCTTACCGGGATACGCTGTCCACAGACCCTGAAAATGCCGGGAAAAAGGATATTGTCCTGACGCTGGACACCATGATGGATTCCCAGATGATCGCATCTTTGTCCGATCAGGTTGATGCTGAAGGAAAAACCGATAAACGGGGACTCAGCGTTACCCGTTTCTTCGGCGATACGCCGAAGCTCATCCAGGCCAGAGTCAGCGTATATGCGATGGATCTTGGCGCAGGCAACGGTGCAAACAGCAAGCTGTCAAATGTGGAAAATGACCTTTATGAAACCGAAAGAGAGACGCCGGGCGTCTTCGGAACGGAAAAAACCATCAAATCAGATGCATACGCGATCGCGAATTATCGTCATCTGTACAACATCCGTTATGGTGAGGCAAGGAAGATCCGCAAGAATCTTGTAAACGAGAATTGGGTTTACACGCTGACGGACAATCCTGACTGGAGAAATACCCAGATGTGGTATATGGGCGAGGCTTCATACTTAAGGTGCGCCCTGACCGGTTCCGGATTCCCGACGATCGATACCCTGACAAAGAAAAGTACCCTTGACGGAGATGGCCACGGCATCTTTGATCTGTGGCTGAATAACAGTTCCAATGTTAAGTACAAGCATGTCAACGGCGAGGTCGCAAAAAACGAAACGCTGGTCAACCAGGCTGAGCAGGTTGGTCTTTTCGGCGAAAACCGAGGCACGATCCGGCGGTTGTTTGTTAATCATGCGCAAATGAGCCTGCAGACGAAACAGGAAGCCGGAGCTGCAGCAGAAAACAGTTACGGGCCACTGATCAGTGATGGGATCCGTGCTGCCGGAATCCTCTGCGGACGTGATTACGGAAGCATGCAGGAAATTTATCTCGATGATGAGTGCAGCATGGAGGCTACGATCTTCCAGCAGGATACACCGGTCGTTTCACCGGGCGTCGGGATCGGTATGCTGGCAGGAACCCTGGAACTCGGCGAAAACTCAACATCCTATCTGACGGCGACAACGATCGACGGAATGAAGGACCGCCAGCTCCATGACAGACTGCGCATTGGCGGAACGCTGAAAGGAAAGATCAGCGGCGCATCCCCTGTTCCGACAGAGGTCGGATCCACGGAGCGTGAAGAGATCTTCCTTCGCGCAAATGCTAAGAATTACGCGTATGGCATAGGCGGCGTGTTCGGCTATGTTTACGGCGATTATGCACAGGTGGCGCTGAATAAACAGTCATCCGTGGGCCTTGGTCAGGATGAAGTGAAAAAGAATATCGAGACGGAAAAGGACAGCGAAAAGTACTATAAGAAAATGATGCTGCTTTCTCGTGATACAACAAAGCCCGAGATCATTGCAGAGACGAACGATGAGGCGTTTTGCACGAATACCTATGGGAATGCGTATCTGCAGCAGAGCGATCTTCGAAGCATTGTCAGCTATGTTGATGTCAATGAAGAAAAGAAATCGAGTGAGGAATTCGTCGGCGGTATCCTCGGAAATATCTATGTGCTGACGAGCGATAATGATCCGAGTGAGAATACGGCGACGGACGGCATCGATCCGAAGATCCCGTCTGATATCCTTTCACCGAAGATCATCGGCTGTGAAAACTACGGTGATATCTACGGCTATGATCTTGTCGGCGGTATTGTCGGCGTCAACGGACGGAATGGTTATATCAGCGAGTGTACGGATTACGGCAAAGTGGGCGCGGCGGAAGGCATGGCAGCAGGCATCGCATCCGAGAACTTCGGCTTTATCGAGGAATGCCGTGTCGACAGATATATCGATGATAAAGGAAACGAATACATTCCGTCTATCATCGGAAACGAGCATGTGGCAGGCGGCATTACCTGCATCAATCATAAATCCTATGTGGTGAAGGATTCTTCCTGTGCGCTGCTTGATAAGGATGTGGTCAGCGCCCTGACAGATGATAAGCTGATCAAGATCAGCGGAAACAATATGGATACCTTCGGTTACCTCGTTGGTATGAACTACGGCGTTGTGGATGGTTCCACGGCGGGCAATTTCCTGTCGTATGAAACCAAGAAGGACAATATCGTGATCGGCGGCGCTGTCGGCATCAATTACCCGGACGGCGTTGTCAAGAACATCGAGTCCGCAATGTCGCTCGATACGGAAAATGCGGCGATCGTCGGCGGCGTTGCCGGCAGGAATCACGGCATGATCAAAGACTGCAGATTTTCCGGTGTGATCGATCAGAGCAAGAACGGACGTTACACCTCTTCGGGTCTGAGGATCGGCGGTATTGCTGCGGTCAATGAAAAAGAAACAGCCAGCCAGACAGGCAGTCCGATGATCATGGATTGCTACCTTGTTGGTGGAAAGATCAGGGCAAAAGGATTTGCATCCTTTACGGAAACCGAAAATGAGGCCGGGAAACTCCGCGGATCATCCATGGTCGGCGGTATCTGCGGCTGCAATAATACGGGCGCTAAGATCAGAAACAGCTATCTGACAGCGCATTATGCGACGGATGATGACGGGAATTTTGTCAAAAATCCGGATGGCTCCTATAAATTGCAGGAAACAAGCGACAAGGGAAGAACCATCATTGATGTGGCAAACGGTATGGTGGGCGGTATCGCTGCTGCCAATCTCGGCGAAGTGCTCCACTGCGGCTATACGGATAAAGCATGGCTTCTTCGCAGCGATCTTCAAAAGGGCGAGCATAAGAGAAATGCGTTTGCCATGTTTGTTACCGATCCGAAAGCGCCTGCCATCGGCGCAGAGGTGACGGGGAAAGATATGGAGTCCTTCGGCGATGTGATCCTGCGCTATCTGGAAATTGCAACGGAAGGTGACAAACACCCGATCGCATACCTGAATGTCAACGATTTTGATATGCAGTGGGCTTCCAAGCGCGATGCACAGAGAGGCAGCCTGAATCCGGTTGTGAAAGCCGGTATGGATGCAGGCAGAGAGCTTTCTGCCACGGCCGCAGAACGGATCCGTTCCATCATGATGAAGGGAATGACGGCAAATCTGAATGATATAGCTGTGGACTCCGTAGAAAAGAGTGCGGCTGCAAGTACTGCTAAACTGAGTACGGATGCGACAGCCAAATTCAATGCAATGCCGAAAGTTGCAACCTCAGAGGTTGCCGGATACGATCTTTTGGATAATACCTGCCTGATCACCCTGAACCGTGGATGCGGCTATGTAGGCGGTATCACAGGATATAACGGCAAAGACGGCACGCTGCAGTATTGCAGTACCGGAAAATGGGTGGTTGAAGGTTATCTGCCAAGCGAGATTTATGCTGCTGTGGGTGGTGTTGTTGGTGAAAATGCCGCAGAAGATGCAAGATTCCGGTATAACTTAAATCTGGCCTATGTCAGGAGAGAGGCAAGTTATATTGAATATACAGACAATCAGACTGTGCACGACAACAATCTCCAGGCGTATATTGACCATGCGTTTACCTATGTAGGCGGCGTCGTGGGAACCCAGAGCAATGTGACCAAGGACAACTGGGTTATGGAAGGCTGTGCAAATGCAGGCACGGTTGTCAATATGTACGGAAATAACGTGGGCGGCATTGTTGCGAAATTGCGCAAGAATGGCGGTACGGTTCAGTATTGCTATAATTACGGCACCCTCATGACGGGCTTTTCCGACAATAAAAACAGGGCTTATCCCGGCGGACCTGTGCTGGAAGGTTATCAGGGAACAGCCGGCGGTATCATGTCCCATCTGACGGAGCTGAATACCGATCAGGGCATCAGTGTCATTTCCTGTCAGAACCACGGCGTGGTCAATTTCCCCGCCCGTGGCACAACCGGCAGGGGAAATCAGACAAAGGGCACCGGTAACTGGGAAAAAATGATTGCAAATGATGTGGGCGGCGTCATCGGCCAGCTGTCTTCACCGTTAAATGACAGATATTACACCCTGAATGTGATAGACTGTGTCAATGGCTGGGGCGCAGAGATCTACACCCATTCCGTAATCGGCGGTATCCTCGGCCGTGTGGGCGGCCTGTCCAGTTATTCGGAAGACAAGAAGGTTGCAGAGACGGTCAATAATGTTGTCCTGAACCTGGAGTCCTGCAGGAATTATTCGGATGATATTTGGGCGCTCAATGGTGGGGCGACGTATAATGAAAAATTAGGCGGTATTTTCGGCAAGAGAGAGAAATTTGTGTCCGGCTCAACACATGCCGGTTATACATCCATCCGGAATTGTTTCAGTTTCCGCCTGAATGACTTTAACGGATCCGGTAATTATACGGATAATAAGGGCAAGATTGTAAGTTTCAATATTAAAGATGAAGAAGCGAAGACCATTGATCTGTCCGTCAATAATTTCTATGTGGATAACTATTCCTTCCAGTACTTAGATCCGGATAAGGACGGCTCAAGGCACGGAAAAGCAAAGGACCTGTTCACACCGCTGACAAATAAGGGAGACATGACAAAAGTCAGCAGCCTTGTCGGGAAAGAACCGCATAATTCCATCGGTTACGAAAAGAATAATACGACCCTCAATTGGAATGAGACGGATCTTTTGACTGCGCTGGGTGATGACGCTGTAGAGAAAGCGGATGCCATGTATTCAGGCGTAGGTGATAATAAAATTGCGCCGAAGCGGTTTTATGCGGTTTCCATTGGCAAGGAAAAGGGTAATGGCAACGGCAATTCGGGCAGTGACGATTATGAGGAAGAAGCAAACCGTGCCCTTGTCCTGGAAGACAGCAGCATCGCCATCGGCAATGCGAACCTGAAAAACAGCTGGATCGAAGAAGACAACAACGGCAAGGAAGAACTTTTACTCGGGATCAGGCACAATGACCACGGAAACAAGATCATCGATATTACATCCATCGGTCCGGTGATCACGAAATTTGCCGAAAAGCGTACCGGCCCCGGATATACCTATAGCACAACAAACACTAACCATTATTACTTTGCAAGACAGTCAGATGCCGGAACTGCATCCTATGCCGGATATAGCAGACTGTCTATTCCGGATGAATATGATTTTGATGAGCAGGCATTGTTTACCCTTGACCGTGACTATATCAAGTTTGTCGAAGAGTTCAAAGAGAAACAAACCCCGGATGAGGTCTATGATGTCAATGTGACGAAAGACGACCAAAGCGGCAGATACAAAGTGGATTGGAAGATCAGGGTCCCGAATTCGGTATTGGCGACAGATCCGGATGCCGTTCCCACTGCAACAAAATTTGATATGCAGGTGGATATCTATAGCCTGACTGCACCCACGGATGGCACGGCTGTCCGGCCGACGGTTGATGAAATCCTGGCCGGTACCCATGTGGATCTGAGTCAGTACGGATCCTTAGACCAGATCGTCAATGCAAAGACGGCTACCTTTACGCTGCCGCCAGAGTTTGTGCTGGATCCGGCTCTGAACTATTATGCAGTGGTTCAGGTGCGCGATTACCGATATGTGGAAAGGGCTTTAGGCGATACGGCAGGTTACAGCGTGATCGAGGATGATGATGCAAGAAAGATCCATTCTTATATCAAACTTGCCCAGAAGCTTCCTACCCCTGAGTTTGAGATCGTAGCTTACCAGGGCAGGTGGATGCTGCATCTGCTCAATCCGGAAGACTATGTGATCTATAAAGATTATGACTATTATGAGGATATGAAGATCGGTGCTTATCTGACGGATGAGAAAGGTAAGAGGATCACCGCCACCGAGATCTATCTGAAAGGATCGGATATTGAAGTACCGACGCTTCAGTCTGCGCTGCTGACCAATGCAACAAGGCTTCAGGACAGATATTATGCGATCGGAAAGAAAAACCTGAATATCACCTTCTTTGCGGAAGCAGACGATTGTCTTGCTGCAGATACCGATTCGATGATGTCTTATATTCCGGAAAATGCAAAACCGGAATTACAGGTTGATTACCTGAGTGAAACTCCCATTGAACAGGGTACGCTGCAGCCGGAATATGAAGCAACCGTGAAATACACGAAGCTGGATGCTGAGAAACCGGATGCAGACGCTCCGCCTGTCAGCCAGATCTTCCGGTTAGAGCTGTATGGTGTCAAGACAGACGAGAATACGGGAGACGAATATGAGGTAACACTGGCCTTTAAGGATATCCCGATCGCAGAAGGAACCCAGGAGAATATTTATATCGGATACTATGATATCCCTGAAAGATTGAAACCCAAGCCGAATGAGTATGTCCGTTTCGGAACGGCCTTCTGGTACGCATCTTCCGGACAGGGCAGGGTGAATAATTACTTTGAGACAGACGAGCGTGCTGTGAAGAAAGCCCGCAATACCGGATTTATCACGGATCTGTATACAGAGTATCCGGACGAGCCGTCGAAGAAAGTGACCTACTACTTCCATACCGTGAAGAGTTTTGAAACCACGCCTGAGATCGAGATCGTGCGGCTGTCAAGGAACGGAAACTGGTATGCGCATCTTGTGAATGCCTCCAGTTTTGAAGGATTGAATGCAAAGATCAATCTGAATCTGAAACCGGACACCGGTGCAGAGATCAGAGACGGTTTCGATGCAGATCATATTGCAGATGAGGCGCTTGAGTTTAAGGGCGGCGAACTGACCGAAATGACCGGAAAAGCAGCGGGTCTTGTTTCCTACTGGGCTTCAGCGGAGGGCATGTTTGATTCTCCTGAAGTAGCCTTTGGCGAGGGAGACAGTACCGGAAACACGCAGCTGAAGAAGGTTCTCGGTACGGATACCGGTGTCGAACTCGTGAGTCTGACGAATGAGTCCATCGAGATGGATGAAAACGGCAAACTGGTTTATAAAGGAACCCTGTCTTATAAAACGCATAAGACGGATCCGCAGTTTGTGGCAGTTGAGTTGTTCGCAAAAGACGGTAAAGACCCGTATAACGATAAAGAGAGAGAAAAGAGCCTGTACCTGAAGCTTGACTTTGCGCTGGATAACGCAAACAACAGCACATCCGTACTGACGAAGGATATTACCATTCCGCTCGATCCGGATGCTGAGAACGGCCTTGATGATCTTGGCCGGTTCTATGACTTCCATCTCGTGGTATGGTATTCGGCTATGAACTACGAGACGAATCAAAAGAAACTGACGCAGTACTATGAGTTGAAAGCGAAAGCGGTTGCTCAAAAGAACGGTTACCTGCGCAGCAACGGTATCCTGTCCTATGTGGATGTGTCCAAAGCAACCGGCAGTGTATCGGAAAATACGGTTTACTACTTTGCTGCACCGCTGCGTGATCCGGCTTATAAGAACGATCCCGCTCAGCTCCGTTTGTCCGAGAAGACCATTGCGAAGGTGAAATCACTTCAGCTGAAGGATGATAACAGTTATGAGCTTGCATGGACTGTCAATGACGATATCAGCGATCAGAACGAGTATCGGACCGGCCTGACATATTACAAGGTCGATAAAGGCACCGTGATCGAAAAGGTTGAGGATCTGACAGGCACAGGCGATACCGTCAGCGGTAATTCAACCGTCAGCGCGAATGCCATCGCTGAAAAGAATGTGACCGGGAAGAAAGAGGAACATGTGGAAGTGACACTTCCTGCCGAGGAAGATTATCTGGATGGTATTACGGATAAGACCTTGGATCACGAGCATTATGACTACTATGTAGTAGCAGAAGTATCTGATACGGATCTTCCTGCGGATGACAGCGGCAAAAAGACGCTTCCGGCCTTTGTGAAGGCCTATGGTGCGTCCTGCTTTATGAAACTTCCTGAGCAGCTTCCGAAACCGAAATTCTGGATCGTTGCGGACAATGATACATGGAAACTGCAGCTTCAGAATCTTGATGCATTTGATGAATACAAGGATGCAACCGGATTTAAGCTCATCGCTTATGCGGATTCGAAGGATCATGCAGTCACTTTTACCGCAAGTGATCTGGTCGTGACAGAAGAAAAACCGCTCTATGCAAAGGCAATGACGGAGCTTGCTTCCTATATCGTAAATGGACAAAAGGATAAAGAGATCCATTATTATGCAGTTGCAGAAGGGTATTTCCCGTCTGAGGTCGAGACAGATACGGTTTATGTACCGACGCAGACCTATCCAGAGGGAATGAATTATCAGCTGACGGCAAAAGCCGGCGGTGACCAGCTTGCATCAGCATCGCCTTCATATGAAGGAACGCTTACTTATACGGCGTTTGGTACTTCGGTAACACCTGCTGTGACAGAGCAGAAGTTTGTTGCAGAGCTTTATGGTATCGTGAAGGATGGAGGCACAGATGCAAATCCGGATGTCTGCGAAACCCTTGCCAAACAGGTGATCTCACTTGCGGCCGGCGGGACGGCAGATGTCAGTCTTGCAGTGCCTTCCGGAACGGATCTTAGCAGATACGAAAGCTTTGGCGTGGAAGCCTGGTATGCATCACCCGGACAGGGCAATGTCTATACCTATTACAGGACTGCGGCGCAGAAAGCAACGGGCAAAAAGCGTCTGACCGGCTTTATCACGGATAAATCCGAAGAGGATGAGACGAATTATTACTTCCATAAAGTACAGCTTGCTGTTCCTCAGTTTGAGGTGATCAGCCTTGAGAGAAGTGGATTTATGTATGCCCGTCTTCTGAATCCGGAGGCTTATGATGGAATTGATGAAAATGTTACGGTTACGCTTACGGTAAAATCTCAGGATAAAGCAGCGGCAGAGTATACATTCTCTGCAAATCAGAAGAATACGGAAAGTCCTGCAAATGTATTGACTTACGGCGGAAAGATCGGCCAAAGGTTTGATGCGGATAAAAATAATACGAATGCTTATCTGAAGGCAAAAGCGCAGGCAGAAGGATATCTGGCATCGGAAGACTTTGTATATAGCCAGGCGAATAGCTGGTCGAACATTAAGCCTTCACTGGACGGATGGCAGACTGGTATTCATATGGCACAACTGAATGATGAAAAACTGACGTTGGATGCTGAAGGTTCGCTGCATTACAGTGCTAAGCTGAATCTGAAGTTCCGTTACGATTCGAAACAGAAGCAGTATTATGCTCTCGAAGTGTTCGCAAAAGATGCACAGAACAAAGATGTGACGCTGTATCTGAAACTGGATCAGGATTTCAACTTGACGGGACAGCAGAAACAATGGGTTGATAAGAATGTTGCGATCACGGCTGAAATACCGAATGCAGGTGCATATCATGATTTCAGGGTATCCTGTTGGTGGTCCGCGATGAACTTTGTAGGAGCGGGCGCAAATCCGGAGAAGTTTGTTCGTAACTGGTTTGAGGTAACAGACGGATCGGCCGGATCAGGTAACCGCGCTGACGGATATCTGAAATTTGTCGGAAGTCAGTATCAGATCGGCGAAGAGACGAAGAATGTGACGGCAGGTGAAACAGTTTATCTGTATTC
>JAEEKC010000162.1 GCA_016282215.1 Lachnospiraceae bacterium | reverse complement strand
GGAAACGGCAGTGAAAATGAAGATCTGATCACATTTACGATCGTAGACAACATCACGGGAAAACTGAACTATTATGATATGCCGGAAGGGTTTCAGTTGACGGAGGTAACGAGGGATGGAGAAGATGTTATGGCGTCCCGCTCCCGCGTAGAGCTTCTTGAGGAAGGCGAGTATAAGATCGCGTACCGGTGCCCGAAAACCGAAATGAAATACGAACTGAATGTGAGTGTTGACCATACGCCGCCGGAACTTAAATTTACGGGTCTGAATGAGAATAATACAGCCAGAGGTCCGGTTTCGTTCGCGGGACTTGAGCAGGGAGACACCGTCACCTGTAAAAAGGACGGAAACGAGTACAAACTTCGGGGAAATAAAATGACAGCCAGCGGCCGGTATGAGATCACGGTGACAGATCGTGCAGGGAACGAGAGTGTATATTTTGCTACGATCCTTTTGTATCTGAATATGCAGGGCGTGATATTTTTAGGACTGTTCCTTGTGGTGATCATTGCTGTTGTGGTTTATCTGTACTGGGTAAAGAAAAATCTGCGGGTAAGGTAAAACGAAAGATAAGAAATAGACATGCATCAAAAATGACATGCATCAAAAATGACATGCATTAAGAAAATGACATCCATAATTTACATCTATTTAAGAGGAAACAGGTATGAGTTGGTTTACAGATGCGTTTGACATAGCCTCTATGGTGGCACATCTCAAGTATTTGATCGCCATAGCGCTTTGCGGTATTGTAAGAGGATTATATCGGATATTCGAGATTTTTGCGGGCATTTCGAAGGTCAAATATGCCGGTAAGGAAATGAAACTTCTCGATGTATTCTTCAAGAACCAGACCGTTACCAATGCCTATATGGGTATGATGCTGATCGGTATTGCCATGGCATTCGGTTTTGCCATCATTTCCGTCATCAAGAAAATGTTTGACTTAGAGGGCAGAAACCAGCAGTCCATGGGAACCATCGTAGGAAATCTGGTGCGCAGTATCTTTTTTATGATCAGTCTGACGCTTGGAATGGCTATCGTACTTGCTTTTTCCGATAAATTGATGGAACAGATCGGATATGTGTTTAATAATGCATCTGTCCTGCATATAGAACCGGAGAGGGATTATACGGATGAAGAACTGACCGTTATGGCAAAGTGTATCAATACCATCGGTAATTATTCCCTCAATCCGAGTTACAACAGCCGTTACAATATCAATGCCTGCTATAACGAGATCCGGCCTGATATGGAGTGGCTGCAAAAAGAAGGCGTGTTTCAATATGCATATCCGAGAAAGGATTCCAAAGGGAACCAGATCAATAACTGGCAAAATGCCCTGCAGCGGATTGCGGATGCAAAAAGCCTGACAAATGAAGTAAAGGCAGATGTATACGATGAGCAGCTTTCGAGCGCAGTTCTTGAAGTCATGGATATCATCAAGACGGATGCGGATTTTAAGCCCATGCGGCATTTTTCCAGAAAAAACTCCATGACAATGACAGCCGGTTCATCGGTCCCCCTCGATAGGATGTGTTTCCTGGCAGGCACCATGGATGCGGCGGTGAATGAAGAGTACAATAAGAATCCGTCTCTTACCGATCCCCTCAGGAGCAGGTTCTTTTTAGATAACGATGACGGTGGTTTTGACATGTCTATCTACAGATATGACGATGTCCTGACAAGTTTCCATATCAGTGATATTGACTTTTTATATATCTGGCTGACAGCCCTGTTTATGGCAGCAGAATTGCTGGCGATCACCGGAAACTGCATAGCGAGGATCTTTAATGTCCTGTTTCTCTATCTGATCGCGCCTCCGTTCTTTGCGACCTGGCCCCTGGATAACGGCGGCAAGGCAAAACAGTGGCTGACGGCATTTGTTATTCAGAATTTTTCTGTGTTTGCCACGATATTCTCTGTCAGGGTTGTACAGATCTTCATTCCCATCGTCACCTCGGCTGACCTGGTGTTCTGGGACTGGACGACCATGAAAGGAACCTGGGCGCAGGTTAACTGGGCAGCGCCTTTGAACTATCTGGCAAAACTTCTAATGATCATAGTAGCCTTTATGACGGCCCGAAAAGCCAGCGGCGTAGTAACAGGTATTCTGGCGGATAATGCGGGCATGCAGGCCATCAGTGCTTCCGATTCCGTGGGAGATGCCATGAGAGGCATCGTCGGGAAAGGCATCGGCAAGGCTATCGGTGGCGTAAAGAAAGGTATTTCCTTGGCAGCAGGCGGCGGCGCAGGAGCAGCAGGCGGCGCAGGCGGCGGTGGCGGCGGCGAAGGCGGTGAAGGCGAAGGCGGCGCAGGCGGCGGTGAAGATAACAAACTTCCTGAGAAGTCATCTCTTGGAAGTGTTGGCTCCGGAGGCGGCGGCAAAGAAGGCGCAGGCGGCGGCAAAGAAGGCGGCGAAGGCGCAGGCAAAGAAGGCGGCGAAGGCGCAGGCAAAGAAGGTGGCGAAGGCGCAGGCAAAGAAGGTGCAGGAGCAGGCGTCGGCGGTGCAGGAGCAGGCGTCGGCGGTGCAGGAGCAGGCGTCGGTGGCGCAGGTGCTGGCGCTGGAGCAGGCGACGGAGTCCCGCAAAAACTCGGTCAGGCTGGAAAAGGCATGGTTAATGCAGCCGCAGGAAAAGGCCAGCAGGGACAAAAACCCGGTGGAGCAGGTGCAGGCGCCGGTGACAAGAAGGGATCCGGGGCTCTTCCGAATAAACCCGGTATGGCTGGCGGTGTCGGCGGCAAAGCCGGAGAGGCTGCAAAGAATCTCACAGGCGCAGCCGCAGGAAAAGGCCAGCAGGGACAAAAACCCGGTGGGGCAGGTGCAGGCACCGGTGACAAGAAGGGATCCGGTGCACTTCCGAATAAACCCGGTGTGGCTGGCGGTGCCGGCGGCAAAGCCGGAGAGGCTGCAAAGAATCTCGCAGGCACAGCCGCAGGAAAAGGCCAGCAGGGATCCGGCGCGGTTCCCGGCAAGTCAAGTCCGGCAACCGGCGGTAAAGGCGGAGCCGGAGGCGGCAAAGGTGGCGCAGCAGCTGCTGCTGGAGCAGGAGCAGGAGCAGGAGCAGGTGCAGGCGCAGGCGGCGCAAAAAGCCTTGGACAGGAAGCACTCGATGCAGCAGGCGATTTTGCAAACTGGGCAGTTGGCGGCATGATCGCGGCAGCGACGGGAGCAGATGCGAAGGATGTAACCGATGCCATGGGACAGCTTCAGCTCGGTGGCGGCGGAGGCGGCGGAGGCGGCGGCGGAGACGATGTAGATCTCGATGCCGATGTGCCTGACGCAGAAGGCTATGAAGGCGCTGAGGATGATAACATGGAAGACGGCGGGGCAGACCTGCCGGATGGAGAAGATTATAATGCCGGTGACGGCGGTGACATCCCCGCGAATAACAATGATATGAATGACCTGCCGGATCCGAATCAGGAAGGCGGCGTAGGAGCCGTTGAAGGCGAAGGAGTCGCTGAAGGCGGAGCAGACAACGTTGGAGGCGAAGGAGTCGCTGAAGGTGGAGAAGGTATCGCTGAAGGAGCCGGACTAGGCGTTGGAGGCGAAGGCGCAGGTGTTGGAGTCGGTGAAGGCGCTGCTGAAGGCGAAGGTGTCGGCGAAGGTGCGGGCGAAGAACAGCAACAGCAGGTTCCTGAAATGCTGAATCCGCAGATGCAGGGCGGCGAGGGATTGAATGCACCGGTAAATAATATGCAGAACCAAAACGGACCGATACAGCCAAACCAGGTACCGCCACAGCAACAGGGATTCGTTCCGCAGCCGGTTCAGGGGATGATGAACAATCTGCAGAATGCGAATGCACCGCAGCAGGCACCGGGAATGGTGAATAATCCGCAGGTTGCGAATATACAACAGCCAAACCAGGGAATGATAAATAATCAGCAACAGGCACCTGGAATGGTGAACAATCTGCAGAATCCGGTTGTACCGCCGCAGCAGCAGCCACTGCAATTTAACGGCAACAACATGAAGCCCGGCAACCAGGTACAGATGGCAAGCGGAAGAGTGATCGATGTAGTGCCGAGGCCTATTGTTCCTCCTAACCAGAACAACCAGATTAATAACAACAATAACCAGAATAATTAATAACACAGAAGCTAACCAGACGATTGCCCACCGGTAAAACAGCCGGATGGGGAATCGTCATCGGTGCGTAATTCGGAAGGAATTTGAGAGAGGATACTTTTTCGCCTTATGAGACTGATTCCGGGAAAAACTAAAGTCAGAATTGAACTGTTCAAAGGTGTGTCGATCGGGGACGTAGTCGTGGTCGTTATAGGAGCCGCGCTCGTCGTCCTCTTCGCCATCTCATCGCTGCCGTGGAAGATCGGTATCTGCATAGCCATTGCATTTCTCACTTTCTTCCTTGTGCTGCGGATCGATGAGGAATCCAACTACACCTTTCTTTTGAGGATGCTCAAATACCTGGTACTTCCGAGAAGGTATTACAGAGTATATACCGATAAGATGTTGCTCGATAAGGCGAGCGGAAAATTGCGGGATAATGTGATCGAGGAATACCGCAAAGAAAATGAGGGAAGACGAAAACGCAGAAAGAAAAAGGAAGAAACAGCTCAAACAGGTGCTCAGCCGGCCGGGGAGCAAACTGCAGAAGAGGATATCGACCTCGATGCCCTCGGTGAAAAGCTGATCAGTGAAACAGAAAAGAATCTGTCGGGTTCGGATGCGGAGAATCCGGACGATAACGGAAACCGGGAGGATGCAGACCTGCCGGATGTTTCTGATGTTACGGGTGTCTGGGATGAGGACCTTTCAGAGATCACGGAAACCGCAGAAACACCGGAGACTAAGCAAGAGGACGTTGCTTCGAAAGAGGTAGCAGAAGAGTCATCCGAAGAATTATCAGAAGATACGCATGAAGATGCGGAAGATCCTGCAACGGAGGACGCATCTGAAGATATGGCGGAAGATGCGAAGCCGGAGCTGACGGAAAAAGAAAAGAAGAAAGCTCTCAAGGCTCTCATCAAAGAAGAAAACCGGATCTTAAAGAGCAAAACGGCAACAGAAGAGGAGAAAAACGCCGTTTGGCAGGCTCGTGCGGACCGGTCAGCGCTGAAGAAAAAACAGCGGGAGGAAGCGAAGGAAGATGCCGGCGGCAGCGGAGAGTTCATGGAAAATCTTTCCGCCTTCACGGATATCAAGGATGGTTTTATCGAATATGACGGGAAGTATTACGGAAGTGTCATTGAGATCGATCCTTTGGAGTTCCGCTTTTTCTCCAAACACAGAAGAAATAATTCCATTGAGAACTGTGTCGGCAAGATCCTCCGCAGCGTGCAGGAAGGCGAATACGCCAATATCGTCAAGATTGACCGTCCTATCCTGTATGATGATTACATGGAAAGAGAATACGGCCGTCTTGACCAGTTGAAAGCCTCTTATGAAAGCGGCATGCTCTCTGAGGACGAGCTCAAAGCACGTGTAGAGATCCTTTACGACCGGATCAATGAACTGACTGACATGTGTTTTGAGAACAAGGTGGTTACGCCGTTTTATTATCTGGTTCTGTTTGAAAAAGACAAGAGCCGCTTGAACCTGATCACCTCCAATGCGCTGCACTACCTGTCCCAAGGTGAGATGACGGCCAGAAGGCTGAATACCAGGGATATGGCAATCTTTTTGAAATATACCAACCAGCTGGATTTTGAAGAGCGTGAGATCGACAGGATCGCCCCCGAAGATTATGCTCAGTGGGCAATGCCGGAGACTGTTAAGATCAAATTCCGCGACAGCGTGGTATCCAATATACTGACGCATACCTACAGAGTCATGAGTTATCCGACCATGGTAGGAGATGCTTTTATGGCCGGCGTTATGTCCATTCCCGGTACCAAGGTTGTCCTGAAGGCAACCCCTGTAGACCGTACCAAGGCCATCACCGGTGTTGACCGTGCATTGCAGGAACTGCGGAGTCAGTATTCGAATACCAATGTCGACTCCAAGCTGATAGAACTGGGACAGCATATCACATCCCTGTCTACGCTGCTGTCAACTTTGCAGGGCGATAACGAAATGCTGATGGATGTGAATGTCTATGTGACCGCTTATGATATTGCGGCTACCAGAATGGACCTTTCCATTGATGCACCCAAAAAGAGCAGTCTGCCCATTATCGGTGAGATGGACAAGATCGTGCGTCAGATGTGGTCAGAATCGGGGATCAGGCTGGCACGCATGGATTTTGATCAGTTAAACGGTTTTATCGGCTCTCAGGTTTCTGCTTATGATCCGCTGAAAAAGCTGGCAAGAGGTATTCCTTCGAATTCCGTTGCGGCCTCCTTCCCCTGGATCTATTCCCATATTTCGGACCAGCAGGGCTTCAAGATGGGTTCGGCAGACGGTGTGCCCGTATTTATTGACTTTTTCCGCAGGGATGATGAGCGCATCAATTCCAACATGGTGATCATCGGTAAGTCCGGTTCCGGTAAATCCTATGCCACCAAGTCGCTCCTTTCCAACCTGGCGGCAGACGATGCGAAGATATTTATCTTAGATCCCGAGAACGAGTACACGGAGTTGGCAGGCAACCTTCATGGTAAGATCATTAACGTCGGAAATGCGCAGTACGGAAGACTGAATCCGTTCCATATCATTACGGCACTGGATGATGACGAGGACGATCAGGCAGAGGGTGCTTCGGCAGCTGTGACCGGCAGTTTTGCAACCCATCTGCAGTTCCTCGAAGAGTTCTTCCGGCAGATCCTGCCCGATTGTGAGAAGGATGCGCTTGAGTACTTAAACTCCCTGGTTGAGAGAATGTATACCAATCGGGGTATTTATGCAGAAACCGATCTTTCCGCTTTTGAACCTGAGGATTATCCGATCTTTGACGATCTCTATGATGAGGTCCTGGCGGAATTTGAAAGGACGGAAAATGAGTATCTGCGTACCATGCTGCGTACGTTGATCAATTACGTGGCCAAGTTCTCCACCGGCGGACGAAATGCCAATATCTGGAACGGTCCGTCTACGGTGACCACGGATGAGAACTTTACGGTCTTTAACTTCCAGTCCATGCTTTCAAACCGCAATACCACCATTGCCAACGCGCAGATGCTGCTGGTACTGAAGTATATTGACAATGAGATCATCAAGAACAGGGAATACAATACCAGATACGGACTGAACCGCAAGATCGTTGTCGTGATCGATGAGGCCCATGTCTTTATTGATGAAAAATTCCCCATCGCGCTGGACTTCATGTTCCAGCTGGCAAAGCGTATCCGTAAGTATAACGGTATGCAGATTGTTATCACGCAGAATATCAAGGACTTTGTGGGCAGCGAAGAACTGGCGAGAAAATCCACCGCCATCATCAACGCCTGCCAGTACAGTTTCATTTTTGCACTGGCACCCAATGATATTCATGACCTGTGCAAACTGTATGAAAAAGCCGGCGGGATCAATCCCAACGAGCAGGAGCAGATCATGCAGGCGCCCCGCGGACAGGCATTTACCGTGCTTTCCGCCAGCAGCCGTTCCACCTTCCAGGTGGAGGTGCCGCCGACGCTTGTGGATATGTTCCAGCAAAAAGAGTATATCTCCCATTATTTTATAGGAGACGAAGGTCACCGGAACTGGGAGAGCTATGTTGCGGCCAGCAGATCCACGCATGACCTTGCGGTCGCCACCAATAAGGCGGTAGAGGAAAAGAAGAAGGAAAATAAGCCGGCAAAGAAGGCGGTTACCTTCAGCATTATTTCCGAAGAAGAACTGGCAGCGCAGAAACTTGCGGCCGGCCAGGGCAAAGACGGGCAGGCTGACAAGCCGGTAAACAGCGCGGAGCAGATGGCGGCAGAAAACCTTTCTGATCTTGACCTGCTTGGCGAGGATCTGTCCGATGATGAATTTGATGCCATGATCGCACAGATGGCGGCTAAGAAGACGACAGCATCTTCGTCAGAAGGCGATATTGACACCGGAGAAGATACTGAACCGGATGAAGGCCTTGAATTGTATGATGACAGCGAGCCGGATGAAGATTTTGAAACGGGCGAAGAGGCTTATGAAGATGAAGATTCCGAAATGAGCGAAGAGGCTTATGCGGATGAAGAGGGCCCAGAAGATGCCGCAGAAGAGGAAATGACGGATAAAGTGGCTGCGGAAACGGCCGGACTGGCAAGACCTGCCTTGACGAAGACGCAAAAGGTCGGACAGACCCGCAGCGGCAGGCAGTATAAGAGACAGCCTTCGGGACGGTCTGCGGCGCCTGTATCCGGCTTTGGCATGACAGATGCCGATCTGGAAGTGGATGCCCTTAGAAGAGAACTGATGCTTGAGCGCAACAGGCTCGAGTCAGAACGGCTTGAGACACAGAGAAAAACGGTAGAACTTGAGAAGGCAGCCTTAGAGGCACAGAAGAATGCAGGCATTCAGGATGCGGTTTTGAAACTGGGCGAAATGCTGCAACTGATGCAGCAGCAGCTCATCCTGACACAGTCACAGATGATGTCAGCCCCGGCAGGTACCTATGCCGCAGCAAGTCTGCCGGGCATGACGCCCACATCGCCCCTGGCGGCCGGCACAGTCAATACGGCTGTGGGTACGAGCGGTACCGCTGAGACTCTTGCTGCCGGCGCAGCAGCCATCAGCGCAGCATCCGGAGAGATCAACCGCAATATGGACCTGGCAGCATTATTGGCAGCCGAATCCGGGGATGCAGATATTTCAAACGACGAAGAAGACAGTTTGCTCTCTGCATCCGCAGCGGATGAAACATCTTCGGACGATGATGATATCTTTGGTCTTGGATCGTACGGTGATGAGGATGAAGACGATGACGACGATGATATCTTCGGTCTGGGATCTTTGGACGATGAGGATGAAGAGGGCGTAGAACTTCCCCAAATCCATGTTGATGAACTCGATGAAGACAGCCTTACGGATCTCGATGACTTCGAAGATGACGACGATGATGACGACGATGAGGATCTTTGGGGACTCGATGACGATGATGATGACGATGACGATATCGACCTGCCCGATGAAGATGAGTTTGAAAAATTCCTCTTTGGCGATGATGACGACGATGATGACAACGATGACGACGATGACGATTCGTCCCTGTCCTTCAATATCTTCGATATGTTCGAGCAGGAAGCCGAGCTGCAGGAGAAGTACAATCCGATGGATGACTTTATGGATGGAGAGGAAAATGTTCTGGAGATCACCATTGAGCAGCTGACAGAGTATAACAAGAATCACAAAATGAAACCGAAGGCGAGCTGAGTTTTTTATCATTTGTGAAATGATTCTGCAAATAAGCGTTTTTGTAAGAAAAGGCTTATAACAAATTTTTTCTTATTATGCAACGGATCCGCAGGTTTTCCTGTATTACAGTCAGAACAGTCTGTATGGGACTGGTTGTAAGATCTCAAATGAAATACGGAGTGAAACGCTGCTGATTAAAAAGGAAGTACCGTTATGAAGAAGATGAGAGTAAACGAAAAAAACAGTTGTAAACACGTCGCCCTGCGTATGCTCATTGCGTCAGGCCTGCTTGCGATGGTTTTGTCTGCAGGATATACGCAAAGAGTACAGGCAGCCAGATTTATGCTCAGATGTCCCGATGGCACGATCTTTTATACCGATAACATAACTGAGTATAAAAAGAAGATCGTTGAACTGGAACTGGCAAAAGAGCGGGATCAGGCTGAGGCTGAGGTTAATGTTGAATTAGATGATCCTGAGTCCTTTTTCGCCCCCGTCGAACCGATAGTGGCGGTGGAAGAGGCAAAGAGAATGGCCCTGGAAGAGGCAGAAAAAAAGGCGGCTGAGGAAGCTGCAAAAAAGGCGGCTGAGGAAGCTGCAAAAAAAGCTGCCGAGGAAGCGGAAGCGGAAAGAAAAGCTGCCGAAAAAGCCAGGCTCAAGAGGGAGGGAATTGCGGTTCCTTCCAATACGTACATCCTTGACCTGACAACCGGCCTTCAGCCCGGATCGAATATCTCTTTCTTTATCATCTCTTATAATACGAAGACGGCAGAGGGAAAGGAAGAGCCACGTTCCATTTATGTATTCCCGGGTGCCGGTGATTTTGAAGAAGGCATGGAAGAACTTGATGAGTATTCCTCACAGTACGGACAGCCCGGACAGGCGCTCAATCAAAGTTACATGACCTATACCGATGCGGTGAACAAACCTCCTACCGGTGCGGGTTCTAATTCCGCATTGCAGGCCAACAGCCACAATCAGGTGATCTTTCATACCAAGGATGCCATCGACAAGATCACCAATGTGGAGTTTTTTACAAGGTACGATAAGACCGGAAAAACAAGCAATGAGTGGACCTGTCAGGGGCTTTGCATTTATGAAGTCAGCAATGTATTCGGCATTGATATGGTGGGTGGTTTTTCCAAAGAGTATTACGCAAACTTTAAGGGAAAACTGTTAGCGGATGTGGAATTCAAGACCGGCGGCAGTGATGGCGGTTTCCATACATACAGCTGGAATCTTGATAAGATCGAATCTTTCGGCGGTATGACGGTCAAAGAACAGGATGACAAGGGAAATATCAAAGAAACCTACAGGGATAATCTGTATACTTCCCTGATCACGGAGTTTGAAGATCCGGTCTATAATCCGGGTGCGAAAGACCGCTACGGATTCCGTATCGATTTCGCGGACCAGCCGAATGCAGGACTTGAGTCTCTTTCCTACCGCAGCAAGACGGACCTGGCCGGCGGAGAATATATAGAGTGCCTTTCTTTGAAGATCGTATATACGGATGTCAGCAACAAACCGCATATTCTCAACCTGCCTGTTGTGACCAATTCCCTCAAATGGGCATATGACAACGGCGTAAAATCCGATATCGCGGGCGTGGCACAGCCGGGGCAGAGCCTGTTCTTTGAAGGAAATATCCCGAAATTGAAGTCCATTACTTCGGTATCTTTGACAAACGGAAACGGAAAAGCGCTGGCAAACTGCGAAATGACATCTTCGGCATCCTCTTCCGCAACCAGACAGGTCAGAGTGAAACAAAACGAAGATGACCCTATTTCGATTTCCCTGTTTGCAATCTATCATATGTATAATGATCCCGAAACCACGGTGACAGCCGAGGAGGGAGAGGGCTGGGGTAACGAGGCAGCCGTTGAGGCTAAGGTTGCAGCAGACGGCGGTTTCTTAAGTTATGACTTTATCGGCCTTCCCATTTTTTACAGAAAAGCCGAGACGGAGTTCGGGCTCGAAGTGGCAACCGGTGATGAGGTCGGCCTGCAGCTGAGAGTTCCCGATGAACCTTCGGACCTGAAACTTCCCGTGACCAAAAATGACAGATATCTGGTGGGCGTGACAACGGACACAACGCCCCGTGCAGGAACTGTCGGTGATATCCGTATGCAGTTTGCGTTCACCGATATCAAGGGCACGAACCAATATACGGAGTGGTATAACTTAAATGAAGCATCTACCGGATATTACGGTTACTGGATGGCAGAAGGTGCGCCAAGCGGTAATTTCGGTTATCTGGCGGGCATGAGTCCGAAAAATACGCTGTATTTCATCGTGACTGCGAATGATGTGGATGTCTTTACCAATGCCAAATATGAACTGATCTCCGGTGCGGATGACTGGCAGACCAACGGCCTGCAGATCTGGGCGCTGGATTCGCTCTCGCCCGTCAAGTCATCCTGGGAAGATGTGGATGCGCAAAACGGTGATACCCAGCTGCATTCCGAGGTCCGTTTTTACCGTGAATTTTCCGGTATCAACATTCTGAACATCAAGGGTACCACGAGAGAAGAGGAAGGATCTACCAGCAGCGACAATTCTTATCTGCCGGATTCCGTATTGGTACGTACCGGCGATACTTCAACCTGGAAATTCAAGACCAAAGGAGCGGAACAGGTCGAGGAAGAGAGTTATGCACAGGTGACGGATGACATGACCTATGATGACTGTCTCCAGAACTTCGGATTTGCGAAAAAACGCGAACTGTATACGGTGAAAGTAGATGTGTCCGATCAGGCCATTGACCTTTCCGGAAACGGTGACTGCGGTTCCCAGAATGATTTCTACTTCCAGATCCTGTTTGAAAACGGTGCTTCCGCCGTTGTACTGGCAAACCAGCAGTTAGAGGGTGACCGGTTCCGAACCGGAAATGTGGAAACCTTTACCATTGCCACGAACAAAGACTATGGCGAAGTGACGGGTATCCGTATCATCCCCGAGGAAGTACAGGAAAGTTCCCAGATCGATGATAAACTTAAGGTCAATGAGATCCGAGTGATCCGTCAGTCCAATGCGACCTTTAACGAGTCCTTCATCATCGAGCACAGTGTGATCCCCAATGACGGCTGGATCGGAACCCAGACCTATATGGATGATGCGCAGAGAAAACAGTATAATGAAGAAAACAAAGGCCGTATGATGTCTGAGATCGCCGTGGAACTTCCGGTGAGCAAGAAAGCGAATGAACTGAATATTCTTTGCTGCCTGTCCGTAGAGGAATACAAGGAGAATACAAGCCAGTTCTATGGTGAGATGTCCATGACCGTGGATTATATCAAGACAGACGGTACGCCTGCATCCGAAACCTTTGATATTGTGAATCAGATGTACGATTACTATGGCAAAGCCGTACAGCATGATACGGATACGGATTCCACCGGAAAGGTAACGACCAGACAGCCGGCCGTATCCATGCCGTCACTGATGTTCAGGGGAGGTCATACCGACAGGTTCATGATCACACTGAAGGATTGTAAGAGCCTTTATATGGCAACGCTGACAGGCCAGAGCAGGGGTGATACTTCTGAAATGAATGTCGCTTCCTTAAGCTTCAATGTTGTGGAAACGGCAGGAGAACTGCAGATCTCCGGCAAGGATGAATATGTCAGGACAGGTGAGACGACCTATATCACAAGTAATTCCGTTGAGATCAGCGAAACATCCAAACTGGGCAATACCTTCGGCAAGGGTCAGAATCAGAAGATCAAGATCGGCCTTCTGACCAATGAAGTGGCACCTCGTGATGAGGGAAGTAAATGGCTTGCGGTATTCTCCAGGGAGCCGGTATCCCAGAACGATACCCTCGATGTTTACATTTATCCGACGGCGGATTCTACGCCGATTGAGTATTGGAACCTGTACTGCAGGGCGTCCTACAACAATGTATCCGGCAAGGAGTTTACCACCTCGCTGACGCCGATGAACAGGCACATTGCGACGGATGAAAATGATAAGAGTTATTTCTACTTAAGCGGCCTGAATGCAAAGGCCATGTCAACCCTGGGAGAACTGTATGCGGTGGGTTCCACTACCAACGGTGACAATAATGCATATATTGATTATGCCGTTATCCAGCAGGTTCGTTCCGGAACGGTGATCAATACCTGGCAGCGCGGGTCTACGAAGAAGATGATCTCCCTTGGCACGACCATGATCAACCAGAGTGAAAAGACAGTAGGACTGTACAATCAGCAGAAAGTATTGATCCAGCTTGATCCGTCCGTTGCGGAGACGAAACTGAAGGCGGAAAAGAACGATCTGGCCGTTTCACTTCGGTATAACACAACGGTGGATCCTTCCGGCAAGGAAGTCTACTCGGCATATAAATATGTGACAGACTTTGACATCACGACACTCTACGGCGGCGATGTGATAGAGATGACCTTTAACCAGCCATATCTGAAGGATATCACGGGCATGAGGATCGTCAAAGTGGGAAGTGTGGATGCCACAGTCAACAGCATGGCAGTGATCAATTATGAGAGAAGCTCGGAAAAAGACTCAAGCCCGAAGGTGGCAGGATGGTTCAGTTTCACAGAGCCGCAGCTTGTTCAGGCAACACCGACATTGGTGGAAGTAACGGGAACGGAAAAAGCCAGCCCGAATGTGGTACAGCCGCTGACACTGAAGTTCAAGACGCAGGATGCCGGTACGATAGCAGAATCCGGAACGCAGTCTCCTGTCAGGATGACGATCTTCTATGAGGATGCTTACGGAAATGCCGGTCATTCACCGGTGATCCCGGATATCAGGCCGTATCTGACAGACCGCACGATGAAATCCTTTATCACGGGCGAGACACAGGAAGTAAAGATGCTTGTTACCGGAATCCAGAATATCCGCTACATCGAGATCGAGCCTTATACGGTAGGCGGAAGGGCAGATACCTCTACGGCAGCAGCCTGGAGCGTGGATGCGGTATCCGCACAGCTCGGGGACGGACCGGTCCTGACGAGAAACGTGGGTGAGAGGATCTATGAAGGCACACCGAAGAGGATCAATTTCCAGAATATGTCCCTGACAGTCTCGGGATATTATTACTCCGAAGCGGCGAATGCTTACGAGACCAGAACCATCACAGACGGTGATATGGACTTTACGGTAGCCAGCAACCAGCCGATCATCTTCCGCCCGACGCTGACAGGTTCCATTATGGATATGGATGTCCTGATCGAACGCAAGGTAGGCGATACAAAGGAAATGATCGATGCTACCAATCTGCTGACAAAGAAAACGACAACGGGCGATAAGGTAGAGTACACCTTTACACCGCCGCGCAACTTCACCGGAACGAACCAGCTTTACTATGTGCCCTTCGAGTCCCAGGAAAACTACGCCGTGAAGTGCATGTTTGTCATCACGGTGCAGAGTGAAGCTCTTGTCAGTGAAAACTCCGCAGGAAGCGGAAATGATACAAACGACGAGCCGGTTACCGGCGCTACAGAAGTTAACACTTCGGATGGCGGTATCGACACCGACCCGTCGGACGGCATCAAGGTAACACAGATGAATTAAACCAAACGATTATCAGGAGGAACAAAATGGACATCAAACTTGTTGACAAAGGGCAGACCGGGGAACTTTTGCTCATCGGAAGACTGGATTCGAAT
>JAEEKC010000161.1 GCA_016282215.1 Lachnospiraceae bacterium | reverse complement strand
GTTCAGGCCGATCTCCCCGCCAGTGGGTGAGGTAACCTGTGAAATCAGCTTCAGAAGCGTGGATTTTCCTGCGCCGTTATGGCCGATGATACCGATGCGCTCTCCCTTTTCCACACTGAAGGAAATATCCTCAAGTGCCGTAAACATCTCGCCGTGTATAAAGTCCTGCCCGATTGGTCTTGTCGGATCACTTTTCCCGCGTGCTTTCGCACCAAGCCGCTGAAACGCATCCCGCAGCGTAGTCTCTGCGATCTGTCCGAGCATGTATTGTTTTGATAAATGTTCAACCTGCAATATGGTCATTGCCGCCTACTCCTTTAGATGATATCCATAAAATTCCGTTCTGTTTTATTGAAAAACAAAAGCCCTAAAAACAGAAGGACTATGGTAACTACCCAACTGATCAAATAGGTCCCCAGATCAAAGTATCCGAAGCCGAAAAAAGCATAGCGGAAAGTTGTAATGATCGGTGTCAGCGGGTTTAAAAGATAAAGCCCGAGGTACTCTTTCGGAACAAGCTCAAGTCCGTAAGCAATCGGGCAGAAATACCGCAGGATTTCAAGTCCGAAGCTGACGAGCATCAGAAGATCCCGATAACGCGTGGTAAATGCGGAAATAATCAGGCCAAGCCCCATTGCGAACAGCATCATCTGCAAAAACAGAAGTGGCAGCAAAAGCAGCCAGCTGCTTACGATAATGTCCGTTCCGCCTTTGATCAGGTAGAACAGCCATAGCGCTGTAAACATACCCAGATGAATTGCAAAGGGAATCATCTTCGAAAAGGCAACCGCAATCGGAGAAACCATCCGCGGGAAGTATACCTTTCCCATCACATAACTGTTGTCTATAAAGACTCTGGTCGTGGATTCAAAGGTTGTCGAAAAATAGATCCAGCAGATATTGCCGGACATATAAAACAAAAATTCAGGCAGCTGATAGCTTCCCGCAACATCCGCCGTCGTCAGATTTGCCAGCCGCCCGAAGACGATGATAAATACGATCGTGGACAAAAGCGGCTGAATCACCGCCCAAAGGGGACCCAATATAGTCTGTTTGTATTTGGATGTAAAATCCCGTTTTACAAACAGAAAGATCAAGTCTCTGTAATGAATTGTCTCTCGAATGTGAAGATCCAGGAGCCTGCGCTCCGATGTAATCACCTTATTAAACTGTCCTGTCATTTTTCATTCCATCCATCATCTGTTTTGCCGTACGCTCCCAGGTAAACTGTTTTACCCGCTCTTTTCCGCGGCGGATCAGTTCCTCGCGCAGCTTCTCATCCTTCCAAAGCCTTGTATATGCTTCTATATGCGCTTCTTCATCCGCAGGCGGAATGCAAAGTGCCGCGTCACCTACCACCTCCGGCAGGGCACTTGTATTGCTCGTCACCACCGGACATCCATCCTGCATCGCTTCAAGCGCCGGCAGCCCAAACCCTTCATACAGGCTTGTAAAGGAAAGGCAAAAAGCCCCGCCGTAATATGCTCTGATATGAGCATCCGGCACATAGCCGCAAAAAACAATCAGACTTCTGTCCTCCCGCGCAATCTTTGCACTTTGCAGAATTTCCTCCGGATCGTTGCAGCTCCCAACGACCGCAATCTGAAAGTCGGAAAGTCCTCTTTGTCTGATAAAACGAACGCCTGCGCGCAGCTGCCTGTTCACATTTTTATGCGGAACCACATTTCCGAGAATCAGAATATAGCGCTTTTGCACAAGTCCCGCGGCTTTGATGATCTGCTCTGTCTGTTCCCTTTCCGGAGCTTTGGCAGATGCCGTATAGCCATTATAAACTACGCGAACCTTTTCCGGATCAGCCTTATGACAGTACTTAAGGAAATCACGTTTTGTACACTGTGAGATACAGAAATAATACTTCTCGCGACTGACCTGTTGCATAATATCATACAGCCAATAACCTTTCGCAACCGGAAACTCTCCTGTCACAATCGGTATCAGATCGTGGATAATCGTATAGACCGGCATTCCCGTTTTTTCAATCGCCCGCGGCGCTGCTTCGCAGGGAGAAAAGAACGCATCATAATCCCGAAATGTTTTTGCATCACCGCCTGCATAAAGCCGGTCCAGTGCTTCCGTTAATCTGATCAGTTTACCGCTTCCTTTTAAAGGATACAATCCGTTTTTGGCTCTTCTGGCATTTCGATTTTTCAAATAGTCTCCAAAGCTTCTATGCGGCAGCATCTGCAGCGTTTTTACAGTTAGCTGTGGGTAACTTTTTTTGATAAAACGTTCTACTGCCTGCCTCTTATCCGGTGCACAGTAAACCGTCAGTTCCACATCTTCCATCGCACTGAATTCTTTCAGCAGGGCTGATGCCACAAAAAAAATGCCACTCCGAAAGGAGGTTTCGCATTCAAAATTTGAAAAAATATCTCCGCAAAATAACAGTTTCATTTTGATCCGCCCCCCTTTCCCCCGCGGTGCGGAAACAATTTGTGATAGATGTCAAGCATCTTCTGCAGTTCCTTGTGTTCGTTATGTGCATTAACAAAAATACGAAACCATATCTTAAAATCGATCGGCTCATAGTATACCTTCATGTCACGGCACACATACAGGGCTCCATTTTTTGCCACACCTCTGTTAAACGGAATATGCTCGCAAAGCTGGTTAAATTTCTTACTGACCGTGTTTGCTTCGACTGCATAATGGCAGTCTGCCGTCGCCTCATAGCGGTATATGCCAACACCTCCAAAGGCCGAACGGCATTTCAGATAGTGCTGTTTTTGCAGCGCCCTTTGTGTATGCGGACGAAGTTTGTGCATCTGTGTCTCCGTCAGGCTGTCTCCGTTTCCTACCCTTGTATCCTCCGGCAGATAGGCGAACAGATCATAGTACAAAACCGGAATCCTGATAAAGCCGGCTTTCAGGAAATATTTGCCATTAGCAAACAGCGCAGCCCAGTCCGCAGGTGCATGTTTCAAGGCCCGTATTACGGAAGGCGGGGCAAAATCCAGATCACTGTCAATCAGGATATAGTACTGCGGCTCAAAACTGCTGTCCCGAACCATATCAATGCAGCGGTTCCTTAGCTCCGTCATCCGCTCCATCCTTGATACCGCATCTAGTTCCGGTTCATCGGAGGAACACAATACAACATTGCTGTTTGTATCGCGGTAGTGTTCCAGAAGCCTTTTTGTCGCATCCCGGCTATTGTTTTCCAAAATGTATACGGTGCTGTTCTTAAAGTACCGTCGCAGTCTTTCGATCCGTTTCAGAAACCGCGGCAGCGATTTTTCGCAGTCCCTTACAAGAAACGCGATCGCCGTTTTTTTTCCATCTATCTCATTGTTCATCGCTTCAAAACCTTTTTCAATCGGGAACGGAGTCTTTGTTTCAAGGGCAGCTCCCGCCATGATCCGGCACAGCAATGCACCGCATAGTTACTGTCCTTAGCAATGTATTTGGTCCCGCCGCAGTAGTCGGACGGATAGATCGTCATCCTGTCGCCGATGTGCTGTTCGCAGTCCTTATACAAAAAACCGTAGCGTCGTGCACACAGAGCATAGATATCCGGTGCCAGAATGCTCATATCCGGCTTTCCGTTGGCAGTTAAAAAACTCCGGTTTTTATAGCTTTCCATACAGTCATTGACAAATGCATTTCCCTTTTCCGCCCCCATAAAGGCGGCCTGCATACAAAAACCGGGAATGTGTGTTTCCACAAGCGCCTTCCCGTTTTCATCGATCAGATCCCGGTAGGGCAAAAAACCCTCTTCATGATACTCGATGAAGGAGAAAAAGGCATTGTCCAAAAAGACATCGATCCGCTTTTTCATCAGGACATCCGAATCCAGATAGATCCCTCCTACATGATATAAAATCCAGAGCCGCAGATAGTCTGTTGCAAAGGCCCATTTTCTCTTTTTTATGGCTTCCTTTACATAGTCCGGCATTTCCGACATCGGGAAATCGCGCATCCCCCACTCGCGTACCGTATAATCCGGAAGGACATCTTTCCAGGAGCGGATGCAGCTTTGGATCTCCGAAGGCTTTTGATCATCCGACAGCCAGACATAATGGATTATTTTTGGAATCATATATCTTTTTTGCCTCCGATAAAGTAGTCCATAAATTTTTTGGCAACAACGCTGCTTTCATAGTTTTGCAAAAAGAGTTCTCTGTTTGCCGGACTGAAATACCGTATGCCGCCATTCAGATAGTCGTTTAGCTTTTTTGTAAACGCCGCATTGTCTTCACACAAAATACAATCTTCCGAAAGACGGTAGCCCTCATAGCTTTCCGGTGTGTCGAAAATCACCTTTCCATTCATCATGGCTTCACAGGTTTTTGTTTTACTCCAGCTGCCGCTGATAATAGGCATCACAGCCGCCGCT
>JAEEKC010000160.1 GCA_016282215.1 Lachnospiraceae bacterium | reverse complement strand
GGTGGATGACAATCCGATGAACCTGAACGTGATCAAGGGGCTGTTGAAGAGCACGAGGGTGTTTGTGACAACGGCGCTAAGCGGAGAGGATTGTCTGGAAAAAATGAAAGACACCAGATTCGATGTGGTGCTGCTCGATCATATGATGCCGGGCATGGACGGCATAGAAACGCTGCAGCACATCCGGGAAAAAGATCCGGACCTTGTTGTCTACGCGCTGTCAGCCAATATGTCGCTGGGAGAAGATTTTTATACACAGAAGGGCTTTAACGGCTGTCTGACAAAACCCATTGACGGAAGAAAACTGGAACAGGTGATCATGAAGCATCTGCCGGAAGAGATGATGGAAACCGCAGGAGCGGCCGGTACAAAGGTACAATAAGGTAGCAAATAATATGTTTGAACTGATCAGAGAATATCAATTGAATATCATGCTGTTTCTCTGCGGCACCTGCGGGGTTTTGATCTTTTTGCTGCTGATCACCAGATTTTTGTCGAAAAGCAGAAAGAAGATCCTGATCCTGATGGAACTGATCGCATTTTTCCTGCTCTGGAATGACCGGCAGGCCTATATCTATGCGGGCAATCCGGGCCAGACCGGTTACGTGATGGTCAGGCTCAGCAATTTCATGGTGTTTTTCCTGACCTCGGCCATGGTCTTCGGGTTTAATCTGTATGTGTCAGACTGGATGACCAATGAGGGAAAAATGAAACAGCCGCCAAGGCTGCTCTCGGTCATTGGGATGATATCCGTCCTCGGAATGGTCATGGCGGTCATTGCGGCCTTCACGGATATGTATTACTATTTTGATGAAACAAATACTTATCACAGAGGGAAAGGGTTCCTGATCGCATATATCATTCCCGTGATCTGCCCGCTGCTGCAGTATGGCGTGATCCGGAAGCATAAGAAGATTTTCAGCCGGCTGATCTATACGTCCCTGCAATTGTATGTTTTTGTCCCGATCATCTGCGGACTTATACAGATAAAGACCTATGGCATATCCATCGTCAACATGGCCATGGTGGCGGTTTCCGTATCCATGTACATTTTTACCTATCTGGATGTGAATGATAAGCTGGTGCATGCCCATGAAAAAGAGCTGTCCGCTGCATTTGCGCAAAAAGAGCGGATGGAAAGGCTGTTTGCACAGACTGCAGGTGCTTTTGTTTCCGCTGTTGAGAAAAAGGACAGTTTTGCCAAAGGAAACGCCGTGCGGATCGCGGAATATGCCAGAATGGTGGCACTGGCCGCAGGAAAATCGGAAGAAGACTGCGACAAGGTCTATTATGCCGCGCTGCTTCATGATGTGGGCCTGATCGGCGTACCTGACCGTGTGATCAAAAATGAGAGCGATCCGGATAAATGGGATTATGAAGTCATGCGGAGAAAACCGCTGATCGGCTATGAGATATTATCGAGTATTACGGAATATCCCTATCTTGCCGAAGGCGCACGCTACAGTCATGAGCGCTATAACGGAACCGGTTATCCCGACGGTCTGAAAGGAGAAGAGATCCCTGAGATCGCCAGGATCATTGCCGTGGCGGATGCGTATGTCACCATGACGACGAAGAAACGATATCGTGATGCAAAGCCGGATTTTATTGCAAGGGAAGCGTTTATCAAAGGGGCCGGTGCAGAGTTCGATCCTGTGTATGCGGATATCATGGTCAAGATCATTGATCAGGGTGGCGGTGAAAAAACGATTGACGATAAGCCCGTACTCGAAACGGCGATCGACTGCGGGGCCTACAGGGAGCAGGTTTCTCTGGGGATCCCGGTGGACGGTGAGATCAAAAAGATCACCTTTGTATCTGAGAACCTCTCTGATGAAGAAAGCGCCTTTTGTGCACCTTCCCTGATCCTGTTTGATTCCTTTGACGGAAGGGTGCACGAAGATGAAAAGACCATCAGTGCTTATCATTACTTAGAGTATGGCGAGATCTGGTTTGATGACCGCAGCATAACGACAGAGGCCAGAAAGATCGAAGAAAAAGAGACCGGGGAGATAATCGGTAAAAAAAGAAAGGACGGAAAAAAGCAATTTGAGATCACGGCGGGCCGCCATGAAGATCATCTGCAGCTGGTCCTGCGGTCCGAAGATTATGCAAAAGAGGTGATCGTGGCGCTGACGAGCATTTCTCATGCTTCCTATATCGCCCTGACGGGAGAGAATTGCCTGATCAGCGAGATCACAGTACAAGGGACGGGAAACAGCATCGATGAAGGCGATATCCAGAGGATCGTCCGGCCGCTGGACTTTACGGATCATTTAGAGGGTGATCTTCCGAATATCCAGATCAATACCACGCGGTCCGCGTCAACACAGGGAATAGAAATAACCGGGAAAATGGAGGTTTTATTCCATGCCATGAGCCTGCCCGGCGCTGAACTGGTCTGGCATTGTCCCTATATCATTGTCTTTTATTCCGAGGATGGCACCGTCGGAGGCGCCGGATATCGAGAATACAATCTGATCAAAATGAGTGGCGAAGACCAGGGGGACGGCGAGTTTGCAAGCAATCATTTTTCCATGAAGCGAAAGGATACCTTCCCCGGCTGGGAGATCTGGAAGGAGCGCAGCCGCCGCGGCATTGAGTGCAGTCTTCTGGTTGAGAAGAAAGGGGATCAGGTGATCCTGAAGACAGAGGATCAGGGTATTTATATAGAAAACATCACGACCTTTAAAGAAACACCCCCGAAAGTATACGTGGCGCTCACCGGCGACCAGGTGGCGTTGACGGATATACGGTTAAACAAGTTCTAAATACAAAGAAGGGGCTTTAATATTATCATAATCCAGGAGGAACAAACATGGACGCAAAAGAAATCTTACACCGCATTGACCACACGGCACTCAAAGCCTTCACAACATGGGAGGACATCAAAAAGCTCTGCGAGGAAGCCATCCAATATGAGACCGCTTCCGTCTGCATTCCCCCTGCCTATGTGAAAAGAGTGAAGGAGACCTACGGCGACAAGCTGAAGATCTGTACCGTCATCGGCTTCCCTTTGGGATATCAGACCACTCCGGTAAAAGTGTTCGAAACAGCGGATGCCCTTGAAAACGGCGCAGATGAGATCGATATGGTCATCAATGTCTGCGACGTGAAAAACGGCGAGATCGGCAAGGTGGAACAGGAGATCGTGCAGATCAAGAAAGTGTGCGGCGCGCAGATCCTTAAGGTGATCGTAGAAACCTGTTATCTGACGACCCAGGAAAAAGAGGCCCTCTGTCATGCTGTGACCAATGCAGGAGCTGATTATATCAAGACCTCCACCGGCTTCGGTACCGGCGGCGCCACGAAAGAAGATGTTGAGCTGTTTGCCATGCAGATCGGGTCGAATGTTAAGATCAAGGCGGCCGGCGGCATCAATACACGAGAGGATATGGAGACACTGATCGCGGCGGGGGCTGACAGGCTGGGATCGTCCAGAGGCGTAAGCGTTCTGGCAGGAAACTGAGTCCCATATTAGCCTACGACAATTACACAAAACAAAAAATCAGGATTTCGTTTTTTCTCCCTTGACTTTGCAGACAAGAAAAATTATACTGATGAATTGAGAGCAAACGCCTACAGTGATCTGAAAGGACGGAGAGCGGAGGCGTGCAATATAAAATATTCTAAAGAAAAGGAGTACTAAAAGATGGCAATTGATTTAACCAAGTATGGCATCACAGGCACAACTGAGATCGTGTACAACCCTTCTTATGAAATGTTGTACGAAGAAGAAATGAAGCCGGAACTGGAAGGTTTCGACAAGGGACAGCTTACCGAGCTGGATTCCGTAAACGTTATGACCGGTATCTACACCGGAAGAAGCCCTAAAGACAAATTCATCGTTGATGATGAGAAGGCTCACAACACTGTATGGTGGACCAGCGAAGAGTACAAGAACGACAACCATCCCGCATCCATCGAGACCTGGGAAGCCTGCAAGAAGCTTGCAGTAGAAGAGCTTTCCAACAAGAGACTGTTCGTAGTAGATGCGTTCTGCGGCGCTAACAAGGACACCCGCATGGCAGTTCGTTTCATTATGGAAGTAGCTTGGCAGGCACATTTCGTACGCAACATGTTCATCAAGCCTACGGCAGAGGAAGAAGCAAGCTTCGAGCCCAACTTCGTAGTTTACACCGCTTCCAAGGCTAAGGTTGAGAACTACAAAGAGCTTGG
>JAEEKC010000159.1 GCA_016282215.1 Lachnospiraceae bacterium | reverse complement strand
GAAAGAATGCGGCGGTCTGCCGTTTCTGACAGACTGCAATACGTTGTATCCCGGAAGCCGGAAACATGCCCTGGAGCATTTGGACTGCGCCAATATAAACGGCTTTAATACCGTGACCACCGGCTGCCAGATCATTATTGCAGACGGACTGCGTGGCACGGATGATGTGATCGTGCCGGTGCCGAACGGAGAATACTGCAAGGAAGCTTACATCGGACGGGCAGTGATGGATGCTGATATCGTGATCTCCCTCAATCACTTCAAAGGACATGAGCAGGCGGGATTTGGCGGCGCGATCAAAAACCTCGGCATGGGCTGCGGAAGCCGCGCCGGAAAAATGCAGCAGCATAACAGCGGCCATCCCCATGTGATCACCGACCTGTGCAAAGGCTGCCAAAGATGCGCAAAAGAATGCGGATCCGATGCGATCAGTTATGAAGGCAGAAAAGCATGGATCGATCCTGAAAAGTGTAAAGGCTGCGGCAGGTGTATCGGCGCCTGTGCGTTTGATGCCATTGAAAATGATAACTGGGATGCGCCGCAGATGCTCGGCAGAAGGATGGCTGAGTATACAGCGGCTGTTGTCAGCGGAAGACCCTGTTTCCATATCAGCCTGATCACGGATGTATCACCAAACTGTGACTGCCATGGAGAAAATGATGCTCCCATACTTCCGGATATCGGAATGCTGGCCTCCTTCGATCCGGTTGCCTTGGACCAGGCCTGCGTGGATCTATGCCAAAAAGCGGAGCCCATCAGAAACAGCCAGTTAGGCGACAACATGGCAAGCGAGCATTTTCATGATCATGGAGATGTATGGCATAACAGCAACCCGAATGTTTCCTGGGCGGAGACATTAGAACATGCAGAAAAGATCGGGATCGGGTCGCGGGAATATGAACTTATCACGATGAAGTAAGAATGGCGCCTACATCATCTTTCGACAGATAATCGTATCCATACAATGGAAATGCGGTTTGCCTCCGCTATGATCTTCAAAGATCACTTCATCGATCCGTTCGATCTTCCAGTCAGGAAAGAATGTAAAAAGTTCGCCGGACTTCCACATCTTTTCTTCTATGTCCCAATCAGGCGGAAGCTCTAAAAACGGCTTTTCCACAAAGACATTAAAAAAGACAATGCCGCCTGCCTTTGTCATTTGATCGATCTTGTCAAAGAATGCTTTTTTGTTTTCTTCAAACAGATACTGAACGGTTCCGGTGGAGTAAATGATATCGTACTCATCCCGGATGTTAAAGGTATTGATATCATCCACATAAGCATTGATTTTGACATTTCGGTCTTTTGCAAGAGCGAGCGTTTTTCGGATTCCGTTCTCTGTCAGATCAAAAGCGGATACCTGATAACCCTTCCCGGCCATATAAACAGCGTCTTTTCCTTCGCCGCATCCGATATCCAGAACTTTTTTATCGGGCGCAGGTGGACAAAGATCGATCAGTTCATCAAGAAAGTCTCCCGGTTCTAAGCCCCAGTAATAGGTATCTCCTTCGTACCATGTTTCGTAGTTTGTTCTGATGCTCATGCTATATCCTTTCATTTATCAGCAGTTTTTCGACTCCGATTTTCATACCGGACTTTAAACCGCCATTTTGCAATTTCATCATTTCTATTATTGATCATTGGTATTTCGGTTTTCAAACCGGACTTTACTTAAGAGCATTCAAAACCGCCTGAACCGTATCTTCTATGGAGCCATCCTGTTCGGCAATGGAAATGTCCGCATACTTTTCGTACAGCCGCGTGCGGCTTTCATACATGGTCTCTAAGCTCTCTCCGCTTCGAAAGACCACTCCTCTTAGTTTGATATCCTTCAGTCGTCTTTTCAGATCCTCAAGTTCCACTTTCAGATAAACGATTTTGGATCCCTCTGACAAGTATTTCATACCGGGGTCACTATATACCGCGCTGCCGCCTGTTGCGATCACGGTATGTATTGCATTTATGCTGAAAAGTGCCTGCTCTTCTATTTCCAGAAATCCTTCAACTCCCTGTGCCTCTATGATTTCATTCAGTCTTGCGCCTTCTCTTTGCTGGATGACAATATCGGTATCAACAAAATCCATTCCCAGTATTTTGGCAAGGATTACGCCAACCGTGCTTTTACCGGAAGCCGGCATGCCGATCAGGATGATGTTATTGCGTTCCTCCATAGTTTTCCCCTTTATTCTCTGCGATCCAAAAAAAAGGTGTGGCGAACCGCATGTATCCAATGCAGACCCACACCTTGTACTGTCATACTAATGGCTTCACTTGAAAAAGTCAAAGGTTATTTCAAAAACTTTGACTTTCAAAAAGCCTTCTTTTTCGCCGCGGTTGACTGCCAGGATCTGGTGACCTGCCAGTTTGCCCTGGCTTTCGATGCTGCTGATGATCTCTTCCTTTCGCTGCTGCAGGCTGCGAAGATATTTCAGCCTCTTAATTTATTCATAGTTTTAGGCTCGGCATTTTCATACCGGATAAATTTTTTTCACTTCTTCACGATGATCTTCACCGTCTTTTTCACGCTTTTGTAAGCATCCGTTCCCTTTGCGGTCACGGTAATGGTATAGGTGCCCTTTTTACATTTTTTCGGCACGGTGACCTTCCCTTTTGCCGTGACTTTGATCCCTGCTTTTTTCGCTTTTTTGCTTAAGGTATACGTCACTCTGCCCTTTGCTTTTTTTACGCCGATGCTGAAAGTTTTCTTCTTTTTCAGCTGCTTGGAACGGCTGAAGGTTTTCTTGGCAACCTTGATGGTCATGGGATTTGCTGCCTTCGCAGTGGAAGTTGTCGTCTGCTCTTTTCCATCCTGACCCTGCGAAGATGACCCACCGGCCTGCTGGCCGCTGCCTGCTTTTACCGCTTTTAGGGAAATATCATCAAATGCGCCTCTTGTATATTCTCCGGAAGGAACGCCGGCGCCGTAATATCTCTCATATGCGGCATTCAAAAATACCCGCGCCCAAGCTGCCCCGGCCGGAACCGTTACCGTCGCGGTCTGCCTGCGCCAGCCGGATTGAGTCTCGCCGGTATTTGCCGCTGTTTTGGATACAAGGACCTTGTCTTGGCTGTCATAAACCACTAAGGCAATATCTCCCTGGCCGCCGACATAACCATCAAGCACCAGGCTGCTTCCCTGTGCTACAGCCGAAAGATCCACCTGCTGATAGATGACCACCGCCGACGTATTATCATCTTCATTGTCAAACGGCAGGTTATCCGCCAGATAGAAGAAGCCGCCGCTGTCATTATTGTGATCGGAATTGGCCCAGAAAAAGTCAGAAGCAATACAATAGGAACCGCTTTTCGGCGTTACATTTGTATAGGAGAAAAAGTCCGTTTTCGTCACCGGATGAAAGACCACAAAATCCTCATATTCATAGAACCATCCGTCCAGATTACCGCTTTCACCGCCGCCGTTTTTCAGGCATTCACCTTCGGCCGGCGCTTTTGTTGCCGTATAGGAAGGGGCTTTTCTGACAGTCAGGGAAACATCATCAAAACCGCCTCTGGTATACTCACCATAGGGATCACCATAACCGCCCACATATCTGTGAAAAGCTGCTACCAGAGAAACCCTGCAGGTCTTTGCATTCGCGGGGATCTTAAATGCTGCCCGCTGATATTTCCAGCCGTTATCATTTTTCACGGTTCTGTCTTTT
>JAEEKC010000158.1 GCA_016282215.1 Lachnospiraceae bacterium | reverse complement strand
GATAGCAGCCAATCTCCTGAAGACGCTTGATGTTCAGCGCTACTTCACGTCTGAGATCACCTTCTACCATCTGGGTATTTTCGATCACTTCACTGATTCTTTTTACCTCGTCGTCAGTCAGATCACGACAACGGGTATCCGGATTTACTTTTGCGTCTGCACAGATCCTGGTTGCGCTGGGCCTTCCGATACCATAAATGTAGGTAAGTCCGATCTCCACACGCTTATCCCTGGGTAAATCCACACCTGCAATACGAGCCATTTGTTTCTCCTCCGTTTCACTCGGTAAGCATTCGCTTACTTTGGCGTCTCACTCTGACGCCTCCATCTGGTTACTCATTGACTGGGGCAAAATCTCAAGAGTGCCCGGCCGCAAGCGGCCTTGCCCGTTCATACCTCGAACGGTATCAACAGTAAACAGTGGGATTAACCCTGTACCTGTTTATGTTTAGGATTTTCACAGATGATTCTGATCTTTCCTTTTCTCTTGATGACTTTGCACTTCTCGCAAATCGGTTTTACTGAAGAACGTACCTTCATGTCAAAAACCTCCTTTCAAAAAAGTGTTCTGCGCCGCAAGGCGGCACAAATTGCATTATACCACGCGCATTTGCGCGTTGCAAGCATTTTTTTCGGCAATTTTCGGTTTTTTACTTATTTTAGAAAATCCTGCTTTTAGAAAAACCGCACCTGAACAATATTTATTTTGCTCTCCAGGTGATCCTGCCTTTGGACAGGTCATAAGGCGAAAGCTCCAGTGTTACTCTGTCGCCGGGCAGGATCCTGATGAAGTTCTGGCGAAGCTTACCGCTGATATGCGCCAGCACTTTGTGCCCGTTCTCGAGTTCAACCTGAAACATCGTATTGGGGAGTTTTTCTACAACGACTCCTTCGATTTCGATAACATCAGCCTTTGACATGTTTTCCTCCTGTTCGAATTATAATGTAAGTATTTCGGGTTCGCCGTCCTTCGTGATCACGATGGTGTTTTCGTAGTGGGCGGAAACCGATCCGTCCGAGCTGACCACTGTCCAGTTATCATCCAGCCAATCGACATCACCGCGCCCCAAGTTGATCATTGGCTCGATCGCCAGTGTCATACCTGCGCAGAGCCGAAGTCCTCTTTTCTTCTGTGCGAAGTTCGGTATCTGCGGATCCTCGTGAAGCTTCTTTCCGATCCCGTGTCCTACCAGGTCGCGGACGATCCCGTATCCGAACTGGCTGATATAATCATCAACCGCATTGGAGATATCGTACAGATGTCCGCCGTCCACCGCTTTTTTGATTGCCTCGAAAAAGCTCTGCTTTGTCCTCTCTACCAGGTCCCTGACTTCCTGCGGCGCATCTCCGATGATATGGGTCCTTGCCGCATCGGAATGATATCCTTTATAGATCAGGCCGCAGTCGAGGCTGACCACATCGCCTTCCTTTAAGATCCTTCCTTTTTTGGGGATCCCGTGAACGACCTCTTCGTTCACCGAAACACAGATGGAGGCGGGAAATCCGTTATAATGCAGGAAATTCGGAGTGCATCCGTAGCTGCGGATGATCTCATCTCCCATATGGTCAATCTCCCATGTACTCATGCCCGGTTTCAGGGCTTCACCCATTCTTTCATGCAATTCAGCCAGATACTTGCCGGCTGTCCGCATCAGCTCGATCTCGCGAGCCGACTTCACTGATACTGCCATTCTCTTATTCTCTTATTCTCTTAATTGATCATTCTTTCAGTACCCCCGGTTTTTCGTACCGGTTTTATACTGTTTTATCTCTCAGCCGAGGATCCCGCAGATCTCTGCGAAGATCTCCTGCATTCCCTTCGTTCCGTCTACGTCTTTCAAAATACCTTTTTTGCTGTAAAAATCAACCAGCGGCTGTGTCTGCTCATGATAAACATTCAGTCTCTTCTGCACCGTTTCCGGCTTGTCATCATCGCGAAGGATCAGCTCGCTGCCGCAGGTATCACAGATACCTTCTTTCTTCGGCGGGATGTTCACGATATGATATGTCGCGCCGCACTTTACACAGGCTCTTCTGCCGCCCATGCGCTCCACGATGGCTTCATCGGGAACTTCTACGTTGATCGCATAGTCAACGCTGTCATTCAGTTTTGTTAAAGCATCCTCTAAAACCTCAGCCTGCGGAATGGTTCGCGGGAATCCGTCGAGAACATATCCGTTCTTGCAGTCATCCTGTGCCACGCGGTCTAAAAGGATCCTCACGGTCAGTTCATCCGGAACAAGTTGTCCGGCATCCATGTATTTCTTTGCTTCGAGGCCAAGCTCTGTACCGGCTTTTAAATTCGCACGGAAGATATCTCCTGTCGAAACATGGGGAATCCCATATTTTTCAGCGATCATTTTTGCCTGTGTACCTTTTCCTGCGCCCGGAGCGCCAAGCATGATTATCTTCATAAATGTATCCCCCAAATATATAATATTTTTTTAACGCTGACAGCTCCCCCCTCAAAAGGGGGAAGCTGTATAGTTTTTACGCATTCAGGAATCCTTTGTAGTTGCGAACAAGCATCATGGATTCGATCTGCTTAATTGTCTCTAAGATAACGCTGACGATAATGATCAGGCTGGTGCCGCCAAAGGAAACGTCTGCGCCGAACATACCGTTAAAGAAGATCGGGATGATGGCGATGATCACAAGTCCTACCGCACCGATAAAGATCACATAGTTCAAAATGTTTGTCAGGTAATCTGTCGTGGGCTTACCGGGACGGATACCCGGGATAAAGCCGCCTGACTTCTTCATATTATTCGATACCTCAAGCGGATTGAAGGTGATCGATGTATAGAAGTAAGCGAAAAAGATCACGAGCAGGATATATACCAGAAGTCCAATGTTATACCAGGGAAGGTCTCTGTTGAACCAGTTGTTGGAATTCATACCGCGAAGGATATGTGACCAAACGCCTGTCCCGTTATAACCGAGCAGCTGGCAGATCACGATCGGTGTCTGCATCAGGGATGATGCGAAGATGATCGGGATCACGCCTGCGGTGTTGATCTTCAAAGGAATATGACTGGAGTTTCCGCCGAAGGTCTTTCTGCCCTGCATTTTCTTGGCATACTGAACCGGGATCCTGCGGACACCGTCGTTCAAAAGAATAACCAGTACTACCATTGCCACGATGATGGCAATAATGATCACTGCTGCGATCACAGACATGGTAACCGTTGATGCGCTCTTTACGAACTGCTCATATAAGGTTGCCAGGTCCTGAGGCATACGGGAAACGATGTTGATCGTCAGCACGATACTGATACCGTTGCCCACGCCATGCTCGGTGATCTGTTCACCGATCCACATGATAAACGCAGCGCCGCCCGTCAGGGCAGTTATAACACAGATATAATCGAGAGCAGTCACATCGCCCTGCAGAAGTCCGCTGCGGCCAAAACCGATCGCCATTGCAGAAGACTCAATAAGTGCAAGACCGACTGTTACATATCTGGTAATTGCCGCGATCTTTTTGCGGCCGTCTTCACCGTCTCTTTGCATTTCTTCCAGCTTCGGAATTGCGATCGTCATAAGCTGCATGATGATCGAGGAAGTAATGTACGGTGTGATGTTCAGGGCAAATACCGACATGTTCAGGAAAGAACCACCGGTAAACGCATCGAAGAAATTGAATGCATCCCCTGACTGCTGTGCAAACCACTGTGCAAAGAACTCACGATCCACGCCCGGCACCGGCAGCTGGCATCCGAAACGGATGACTACCAGCATTACCAACGTGAAAAGCAAACGGTTCCTGATTTCTTTTGTCTTAAAAGCATTCTTTAATGTCTGTAACATTAGATCACCTCTGCTGTTCCACCAAGATCCTCAATTCTTTCTTTTGCAGATGCAGAAAATGCATTTGCTTTTACATTCAGTTTCTTTGTCAATTCGCCATTGCCAAGAACCGTGACACCGTCGCGGGGATTGCTGATCACACCATT
>JAEEKC010000157.1 GCA_016282215.1 Lachnospiraceae bacterium | reverse complement strand
TCCATGATCATACCGAACCGGTCTTCTTTTTTCACAAGTTTCCCGCCGAATATCTTTGCGGTGATCCACATATGCAGGATCATAGTCGCAAGGATCGCGATGATGACCAATACTGCACCGGGTCCGAAAAACAGAGCCGAGAGCATGGGAATGACCGACCATGCTGCTCCGCAGGGCACAGCCCAGGCAAGCGCTATGGTAAGCACCTTCTGTCCCCAGTTATCGATCACGCGGGTTCCGGCAGCGCCGCCCATGGTACAGCCGAAGCTGACAAGGAAAGGCATGACGGATTTGCCCTGCAATCCCAGTTTCGCCATGGTGTTGTCAAACACATAAGAGATCCTCGCCATAACACCGACCTCTTCCAGCAGACCAAATACCAGCAATACGCCGAATACAAAGCCCAGCATCTGAAAAATATAGGAAAAGGACTGAATGACCACGCCGCAGATAAAGGATATGAGGACATCGCTGACGCCGGCGGATGCAAGCGCCTCAGATACCGGTGCCTTCAAAGAACCGAAAGCTGAGCCGATCCCCATCAGCGGCAGCGCGGGAATGAAGGACCCGATCAGGCCCAGCAGGATCGTCAGGATCACGGCGGGCTTACCCCAAACAGGACTCAGATAAAGCTTATCCAGCTTCCCGATCTTGACATTCTCTTTCTTTTCCTGCAAAACTCCTTTGAGGAGTTCATCGATCCATTGAAACTTGCTGTTACCGGTTGCCAGCGCTCCGCCGGCAGAACCTCTGACATCATCGATCTGTTTCAACGCATCCGCTGAAAGCGTCTTCTTAAGCTGCTCTGCAACAAGTTTATCGTTTTCTATTGCTTTTACCGTCAGCCAGGTGGAAGAAGCATTTTTTACGCAGTCTTCCGGGATCAGGCTTTTGATCGTGTTGTATCCTTCGATCTTTTCAAACTCCGATTCCAGTCCGGCGATATTGATCACGCTCTTTTCTTTGATGGCTCTGTTCATTGCATCAAAGAATGCGTCATACTTTTTGCTGTCTGTCGCAGAGATCTGTATAACCGGGATTCCCAGTTTTTTCTCCAGCGCAGATGCATCGATCTTCTTGCCCTGCTCCGCTGCCACATCCGCCATATTCAAAACAAGAAAGCTCGGTACATTCAGGCCCGCATAATCGGCCATCATATAAAGGCTTCTTTCGAGCTGGGAACTGTCCGCTAAAATGCAGACCACATCAGCCTTGCCGGATTCGATGAAATCTCTTGTGATCACCTCTTCATCCGAATTGGCTGTCAGGCTGTAGGATCCCGGAAGATCCGCAACCGCATATTCTTTGCCGTCGCGTGTGAAGGAACCCTCTTTTTTCTCTACTGTTTTTCCCGGCCAGTTTCCCACATGCTGTTTCAATCCGGTCAACGCATTAAAAACGGTTGATTTGCCGGAATTCGGCTGCCCGAGAAGTGCTATTGTTGCGCTCATGCTCCTACCTCCGTAACTTCGATTCCATTGCATTCTTTTCTGTTCAGTGCGATCATCGTGTCCCTGGAATACACAAGCACGGGCCTGTTTTTGTCATTCCGAAGAACCTTCACCTTACATCCGGGTGTGATCCCTATGGATGTGATCCTTGAGAGGAACCTGCTGTCACCGTTGATCTTGCTCACAACAGCTTCCCTGTCCGCTTTCATCTCACTCAAACTCATTTTTCTCCTCCTTGATTAATTAGTAGTTAATCGGCTCCGTAATTTTCCTACCGGACCATGCACTACCTGATCATTTTTCAGATTAGCATATGCTAATCTTTTATCAATCGAGCAGCGATAAACATCCTGCTCGATTGTCGCGTTGCCCGTCAAAAGCGTGTTTATACAAGTATTACACGCTTTTTCCAGTCTTATCGCGCAAAAGAAAACGCCACTTGATCCATGGCGCTTTCACTCCTTTTCGCTTTGAATCGACAATACTGTATATCCCAGATCCGTTATAGCATCTGACAAAACCTGATCCTCTATCTCCTTCTCCATCTTAACTATCGCTATCCCTTTTTTACCGTTCACCTTTGCGCTGATCCCTTCCATGGAATTCAGGACGTTATGGACTCTGGCGTAGCAATGTTCGCAGTGCATGCCTTCTATCCGGACCGTTTTGACGTTAGCTACGTTGCTCAGTTTCTTCGGCTTTGTCAGTACATCCTTCCCGCCTCCGCCACAGCAGGATCCCTGTCCCTTAAAATGAGCAATGGAGCTTTTGACCGCAAAGAACAGGACCAGCACAATAATTATGATAATAATAATGTTTGAAATGGTCGATCCCATGCCTTTCTCCATACAAAATTTGTAAGACAACGCTTCTTACGATAATGATTCTTCCCGTATCACTATGGCACCGGCATCAGATCCGTCATGCTCTTAAGACCCAATGCGATGGTCGAACCGTTATGCAGCATCGCCGATGTTGCCGGCGGCATCACGCCTGCCACGCCCATGGCAATGAGCAGCGTGTTGAAACCGACAATGGTTCTGTAGTTGAACCGGATACGTTTCATCAACAATGTGGATAACTGTCGCAGCACCACAATGCTTTCGAGATCCTCCGAACTGATAGTGATATCAGCGATCTGCCTTGCGATTTCGGCTCCTTCGCTGATCGCAATGCCCGCATCCGATGATGACAGCGCAGGGGAATCGTTGATCCCATCACCTACCATGATCACACGTCTGCCTTCAGCCTTTGCTTTTTCAATATAACCAGCTTTATCTTCCGGAAGCACCTCGGCATAAAACTCATCAATCCCTGCCGATGCCGCAATAGCCGCTGCCGTCCGCTGACTGTCTCCGGTCATCATAACGATATGCTCAAATCCCTGCTCCCGAAGCCTTGCAACTACCTCCGCGCTTTCCGTGCGCATTGGATCTTCGATCAAAATGCAGGCGCACAGCACTCCGTCCTTTGCATAATAAAGATGAGAATACTCATCCGGCAGCTGCTCGAAAAGCTTTTGTTTTTCTGCCGGGACCACAGCACCTTCATCCTCAAATACAAAATGGTAGCTTCCGATCACCGCTTTCTTTCCGTCTATGTGGGAAGCAATCCCATGTGCCACAATGTACTCGGCTTTGGTATGCATCTCATCATGCAGCAACCCTTTTTCAAAAGCCGCATCCACCACCGCTCTGGCAACGGAATGAGGAAAATGTTCTTCCAGACAGGCTGCCTGACGCAGCAGCTCCTCTTCGGTTTCTTCGCAAAAGCTCACAACTTTTCTTACCGAAGGACACGCCTTTGTCAGCGTCCCTGTTTTATCAAACACAATGGTATCCGCGTCGGCAACGGCTTCCAAGAACTTACCGCCTTTTACCGTGATCCCGTAATCCGCTGCTTCCCTGATCGCGGACAGTACAGATAACGGCATAGCCATCTTCAGTGCGCAGGAATAATCCACCATCAGCACTGATACCGACTTAGTCACGTTACGGCTCAAAAGATATGTGAGCGCCGAAGCTCCCAGTGTGTACGGCACCAGTTTATCCGCTAAGCGTTCTGCCTTACTTTCAAGAGATGACTTCAGCTTTTCAGATTCTTCGATCATCTTTACGATCTTGTCAAACCGCCCGCATCCTTCGGTCTGTGTCACTGTGACCGTCAGTTCGCCTTCTTCCACAACCGTGCCGGCAAAGACCGCCGATCCGCTGCTTTTTCTAACAGCATCCGGTTCGCCTGTCATGGATGCCTGATTCACCATCGCTTCCCCTGTGTAAACCTCGCCGTCGAAGGGGATCATGTTCCCCATACGGACGATCACCTTGTCACCGCAGGCGATCTTTTCGGAATCTGTGAGTACTTCCCCACTGTCTGTAAGCAGCCATACCTTATCTACATTCAGGGACATACGTCTGGCAAGATCATCCACGGACCGTTTATGCGTCCACTCTTCAAGCGTATCTCCGATCCCCAGCAGAAACATCACACCGGAAGCAGTTTTATAATCCCCGGTCAGGATCGCCGCCGTAATGGCAATGGCGTCCAAAAGTTCTACCTGTATTCTTCCGTTTGCCAGGGTTTTTACACCCCTCACAATGTATTTTATGGTTTTGATCCTTTCCCAGATCCTTCGTACGGACACGGGAAGGAAAAGTCTCTTTCCGTAATGCAGCAAAATACTGGTTATGATCCTTTCCCGGTACATGGCCGAAAGCTCCCTGCCGGAGTTTTCCAGCACCCTTTCCGGTACATCAGCACCCTCAAACGAGAAAGACTTCAGTATCTCAAGAGCTCTGTCCCTGCCACAGTCATAGATCAGGACAACGTCACCCGTACGCTCATATATCTTCGCTTCTTTTATTTCTGAATACCGCGACAAATAATGCTCAAGGATATCCGCCTCCCTGAATGTCATACGTTTCATGGGAAGATGAACCCTTATTCTTTGCCTGGTTTCATGCTTGATCGTAAGCTTCATCCGTGCTCCTTTACGGCTCAGTCTTCGCTCTCGTTTTCAGCCGCCTTTGCTGCCCGTTCCTCGTTGATCACCTTTGCCTCAGCATAAATATCCGAACAGTTTTCACGAAGCACGGTAACCTGATCCAGAACCGAGTCCTTCATTCTCAAAACACCTGCTGTACAATTGGTATAAAGCTTTTTCGCGTCCTTTGAGGATAGCAGTTTTATCCCCTCCAGTCCAAACAATGTTCCAAGTGCAAATATTCCCCATACTTTACGATTCATACTCTTTCTCCTTTGCATTTTGTTCTTTTGGTTAGCATTGGATAATCAAATATGCCCACTGATATCTAAACGTTACGCATTATTGCATTATGCTAATTAGCCGTCGCTAACCAAAGACCATTATAGTAAGTCTGCACTAACCTGTCAACCCATTTTTTATTTCATGCTCTTGCACCCGTCTGATGTCTGCCCTTGCAAGAACGGTATCCATTGCCGCGTTGGTACTACAAAAAAAGAGCACCCTCTGTAGAAGTTGCTCTCTAATCCGCTTCATACAAGTTGATCCGTCCTGTGATCAGCTTCATTCCATGGACAACCGGATTGTTTCCAGTTAATATTTTCGCTTACCAGATCAATGTCCATATTGGCACCTTGGAGTTCTTTTATTCTTGTATCTTTCATATTTTCCTCACAAACCGGTATCATTCCGCTCTCCTCTGTTTTTTTATTATTTGATATTCCTTCTACACATCAGTCCTCTGAGCCTTATTTCTTCCAGCTGATCCACCGAAAGAGCACCTGACTTGTAGAGCATGAGATATTCATTCTCTATAGAACTGTTGAAGATCAGAAGATCATCTGTATTGATCGTCACCTCAACGCCATTATCGACCAGTGCCTATCATACTTAATCCAAGCCCACCTGAAGAAACTTTCTATGTTATGTGCCACATTAGGATTCCTCTGCCTTGGTCAGTTTCTTCCCGGCTGCG
>JAEEKC010000019.1 GCA_016282215.1 Lachnospiraceae bacterium | reverse complement strand
CCGAAGTGATCATGCTGCAAGCGGCGCCGGCCTTATGAAAGCGGTCTGTGTCCGTGCCCGCAGCATATTTGATATGATCCTGTCCGTCATGTTTTAAGACACCGACTGTATAGCCGGCTTTTATAAATTCATTGATCAGTTTTTCGATCAGCCCGGTCTTTCCGCTGTTATGATAACCGCTGACGGCAAAGCAGACCGGAAGCGAGAGTTTCAGAAACTCCTCTTTTGTATTGACATTTTTCACCACCCGCGGATCGATGGTTGTATTTTCCAACCTGACATACTTCGTCCTGGTGGCATTTAAAATTTCGATCAGCTTGTATTTTCCACGGGCGATCAGCTCTTCGATCACCGGGAGAATCTTTTTGGAATAGATCGCAAGCAGGGGATGCACATGGTCATCATCTTCAACTACATAGCAGTCATAATCCGAAGAGATAAACTCGGACAGGTATTCCGCGATCTGCCTGTTAACAAAAGGCATATCCGCAGCGCAGATAAATACATAATCTTCTTTCGCTTCTGACAAAAGACGACGGATGCCCTCGATAGGACCGATGCTGTCATTTTCATCATAGACCACCCGAAGTCCTGTCTCTTCATACAGTCCTTTTTCGGCAGCAGAGATCAGAACCTCACGGCTGCCGCGAAACTGCCGGGAGATTCTTTCGATCATGGTCTCATTATGAAATTTCATCAGGGCTTTGTTCTGCCCCATCCGCGTGCTCTTTCCGCCGGCTAAGATACCGACGGAGAGAGGGATGGTATATATGTTTTTCATATTTCCCCGTTCTATATTCATGACATGGGCATCCTGCGGATAACCACCTGATCACCCGGTCTGACCTGCTGACCTGCCGGAAGGTCCACATAGCAGTTACACTTTGTCAGATTGCTCAGCACAGAGGACGCATGGCTTTTTGCCGGAAAGACCACCTTGCCGTTTTGTACACAGGCCCGAAGGAGTCTTCGGGAAACGTTTACTTTTTCATAAGGGCTTTCCAGCACGGCTGTCTCAGTCGCAGGGATCAGCTCATCGCATCCCGTCAGCCTTGCTGCCAGTGGCCAGAAATACAGGTCAAAATTCGCAATGGCCGCATAGGGATTTCCGGATAAAGATAGTATCGGTACACCCTGATACACGCTTCCGATGGTAGGTGTGCCCGGCTGGATCTTTGCCCGCTGAAACCGGATATCTGAGCCCATCTGATCCAGCACTTCCGGGATCAGATCTTTTTTCCCCACGGAAACGCCGCCGGTTGTGATAATGATATCACATTCTAAAGCCGCTTCTTGAACAGTCTCTTTGATCCTGTCTGCATCGTCATCGCAGATGCAGTGATCCGCTTCGAATCCGAAGGGCAGAATCGCAGCCTCGAGCATATAGGCGATGCTGTTATAAATCTTGCCGGGTGGAAGTTCATTTCCTTCTTTTTCTCCGGTTACGGTTCTGTCTTCCACATCGCAAAGCTCGCTGCCCGTGGATATGATCCGCACCTTCAGGTTCCGTCTCACCGGTACTTTTGCAAATCCCAGGCTGGCCAACACGCCGATCTCGATCCTTCCGAGCCTCGTGCCTTCGGAAAGGACCACTTTGCCTTTTTGGATATCTTCTCCGACCGCGCAGTAATTCTGATAGGGTTTTACCGGACTGAAAATCTGAACCGCATCCTCACCATAATCCGTATCTTCCTGTTTGACTACCGCATCATAGAGCGTGGGAACCTGCGCTCCCGTCATGATCCGGACTGCGGTCAGAACCGGCAGTTTATCCGTCTTTTCTTCCGTATTCCCGCAGCCGTTTAGTCCCACTGTCTCTACAGCAATTCCGATCGAGCCTCCAAACGCCCCTTCACTTATTTCCCCTGCGGTTTGCTGCGCTGCCCGGGCGTCATTCCCGGCCGATCCTGTTTTTATCAATTCATTTTTCGAAGCCGTCTCCCCCGCAAGCCTCTCACCAACAACCCGCAATATTACCGGCCTTTCCTTCGACGCTCCGGCAACTTCCGCTGCCCGGACGGCATATCCGTCCATGGCCGACTTCGGAAAAGACGGCACAGAAAAAGGCGCACGGACATCCTCCGCGAGAATACGGCCTGCGGCGCGAAGCAGAGGAACCTGCTCCGCATCCGTGATGACCGCTATGTCCGCAAGGAACGCATCCAGCGCCTCTTCAATTGTCATGGATTCCTTACTTTTCATCGATCTTTTGAATATTGACAGCACATACCTTGTATTCGGGTATCCGCGCAAAGTCATCCAGTGCCGCATTGGTCAGTTTGTTCACCGGTGAATCCGGGAAATGGAAGGGCATCCAGGTCTCACCTTCCGAAACCTTGCGTCCCACTCTGGCGGTGGCAGTAATGCTGCCGCGCCGGCTGCTGACTGAAATGCGTTCTCCGTTTTTGATGCCAAGACGATCTGCGTCCTTGAAATTTACCTCGATAAAGCCTTCACCGGCGATCTCCATCAGTCCCGGCGCGCGGGCAGTCATGGCCGCCGCATTGTAATGATACAAAATACGGCCCGTGGTCAGCACAAAAGGATATGCTTCATCGGGAAGCTCCTGTGAAGGTTTGAAGACCGCGGGATAAAACAGCGCTCTCCCTCTTGCCGGTTTCCCTACATGCATGATGGGTGTACCAGGATGATCCGGTCCCTTGCAGGGCCACTGCAGGGATTCGCCCGCATCGAGTCTCGCATGGGAAATGCCCGCAAAGCTGGGGGTTACCGATGCGATCTCATCCATGATCTGGGCTGCAGTCATCTGCTTTTGCGGATATCCCATGGCATTCATCAGATCGATCAGAATATCCGTATCGAGCCTCATATCACCTTCCACCGTAACCGCTTTGCGGATCCTTTGAACACGGCGCTCCGTATTCGAGAAGGTTCCTTCTTTTTCCGCATAGCTGACACCCGGCAGAACCACATCTGCATATTTGGAAGTTTCTGTCAGGAAAAGCTCCTGCAAAACAAAGAACTCCAGACTTTCGAGCGCATGTCTGACATGCTCGGAATCGGGATCTGTCACCACCGGATCCTCGCCGCAGATATACAGGCCTTTGATCTTTCCTTCGATGGCAGCCGGAAATACATCCGTTGCCTTCAGGCCGGGATTCGGATTTAAGGAAACGCCCCAGGCTTTTTCAAACTTCTCCCGAACCTCAGGATTGTCCACCTTCTGATAACCGGGATAATCCGTGGGCATGGCGCCCATATCACAGGCGCCCTGCACATTATTCTGCCCGCGCAGGGGATTCACGCCGCAGCCGCTGCGTCCGATTTTTCCGCAAAGCAGCGCCATGTTGGACATACTCATAACACCTTCCGTACCGGTAGAATGTTCGGTGACACCAAGACAGTAAATGATGGGGGCTTTCTCCGCTGTCGCATACATCCTGGCAGCTTCTACAAGCTTGTCCGGATCGATATGGCAGATCTCGCCCACTTTTTCCGGCGTATAGTCTTTTACCAATTCCTCGATCTTCTCATAGTCCTCGGTAAACTGCCCGATATAATCCCGGTCGATCAGCCCTTCTTTGATCATCACATGCATCATGCCGTTTGCAAAAGCCACATTGGTACCGGGACGGAGTTTCAAATGAATGTCCGCATCCTTGGAAAGCCCGATATCCCTCGGATCTACAACGATCAGACGAGTGCCGCGCTGCACGGCCTGCCGGATCTGCATGCCGACCACCGGATGGGCCTCTTCCGGATTGGATCCCACCAGCATAATGCAGTCCACATCATGGGTAATATCATAGATGGGATTGGTCATGGCGCCGGAGCCTAAAGTCTTGGCCAGGCCGGCAACGGATGCGGAATGGCAGACTCTCGCGCAGTTATCCGTATTATTGGTGCCAAAGCAGGTGCGGACCATTTTCTGCACCAGATAAATATCTTCGTTTGCGGATCTTGAGCAGGCAAAACCGGCCAGCGCATCGCCGCCGTACTGCTCTTTTAACTCCATGAATTTCTTTGCCACAAAAGAGATCGCCTCATCCCATGTAGCAGGTTCCAGCTTACCGGTCTCTTTGTTTCGGATCAGCGGCGTCCTGACGCGGTCCGCTGAATGGACAAAATCAAAACTCCCGCTTCTTCCTTTTACACATAAAAGTCCGCGGTTTGACGGTCCGTCAGCCGCTTCCACGTTGACGATTTTGTTATCTTTTACCACCAGGTAGAACTGACAGCCGGTAGCACAATGGGGACAGGTGGTCAGCACCTTTTTGGTCTCCCAGCTTCTGAAATGTCCCTGTCTCTTTAAACTCAGCGCTCCGGTGGGACAGGCCTCTGCGCAGTTTCCGCAGGTTTCGCAGCCGGTGCTCTTCCAGTCCGGTCCAAAGGGTGCTTCCACCGTATGGAACACGCCTGTGCGGCCGCTTTGCAGGGTATGGTTTCCTGCTGCGCGGTTGCAGACACTGATACAGCGCTGGCAGTGGATACACTTGCTCGGATCATAGACGATATAGGGATTGTCTTCCAACTTCGGAAGTTTCTTTTCGATCTTCCGGCGGGAACCGATATACGGCGTCTCTTTAATGTCATACTCATTGCAGAGCTTCTGCAGATCGCAGTCTCCATTCTTCGGACAGTTCATGCAGTCCACGGTATGATTGGAAAGAATGAGCCGCAACATTTCCTTTCGGTATTCTTTTAATTTCTCCGAATGCGTCGTGATCACCATGCCCTCTTCGATCTTGGTAGAGCATGCCGCAAACACGTTGTTATAGCCCTCGATCTCCACCATGCAAAGACGACAGGAAGAAATATCGCTGTAATCCTTCAGATGGCAGAGGGACGGGATCGTGATCCCCTGCTCACGGCAGAAGTTGAGGATCTTGACTCCTTCCTGTGCCTCGTACTCTTTTCCGTCAATAGTGATCTTCACCATTTTTCTGATCTTCTCTACCATGCGCATCTCCCTCCTTCCATAGAACCGCAGCCGAAGTGGTCGCACCTTAGGCACCTGCCGGATTCGATCTGCGCCTCTTCCGGTGTCATGGGGATCTCCACATGCTTAAAATCCTGTCTTCTCTCGAAAGGATCCCTCTCTTCGATCTCTGCTCGCCCCGTAGGCACGCATTTATTCGGTTTCGCCACCGGTGCCTGCGCCTCGCAGAAGATCTTGTGATGATAGCCGAGATATTCGTCTATGTTATGGGCCGCCACCTGGCCGGCTGCAATGGCATTGATGGCCGTGGACGGTCCGGTCACGCAGTCACCGCCGGAAAAAATGCCCTCCGCGCCGTTGATCGCACAGGTTTCATCCGCTAAGATCCTGCCCCGCTCCACCGGGATCCCGGCTTTTTCAAAATCAGCCACATCACATCTCTGGCCGACGCCGAGGATCAGATAATCACACTTAAAACGATACGGATAGGCGCTCGAATGCTCTGTCGTCACAAAGCCGAACTTATCATATTCTCCAACGATCTCCGGCTGCAGCCACAGCGCGCAGATCTGGTCCGGATCCTCTTCATCCGCCTCCAATTCAAGGAAGGACAGCAGGGTTCTGAAACGGACGCCTTCCTGCATGGCGCTTTCGATCTCCGATTCGAGCGCCGTATAGTCATCTCTTTTTCTGGTAAAGACATGCACCGTTTTTGCATGCATCCTGACAGCCGTGCGGGCCGCATCCATTGCCACGTTTCCGCCGCCGATCAGGGCAACTCTCTTGCCTGTCAGATCGATCTCGTCACCGTTTGCCACAGCCTGTAAAAAGTCCGCTGCCGGGATCACGTTTTTACAATTCACATTGTCCACCGGCATCCGGTTTCCGATCTGCGCGCCAAGACCAAGGTAGAGCGCATCGTATTTTTCCCTGAGCTCATCCATGGTGATATCACGGCCGATCTTCGTATTTGTGTGGACCTCGATATCGCCCGTCTTTAAGATCGCACGGATATCCTCGTCAAGACGCGCCTTGGGAAGACGGTACTCCGGGATACCATAACGGAGCATGCCGCCGAGTTTTTCATGCTCATCGTAGATCACGACCTTATGTCCCATCAGGGACAGGAAATAGGCTGCCGTCAGTCCGGAGGGACCTCCGCCAACGATACCGATAGTCTTTCCCGTTGCCACATTAGGTTTCGGCGTTTCCACCTGATCGGCTGCGATCTGATCTACCGCGTACTTTTTCAGGCCGCGGATATTGATAGGATGGTCGATGATGGATCTGCGGCATTTT
>JAEEKC010000156.1 GCA_016282215.1 Lachnospiraceae bacterium | reverse complement strand
GCTCCATGATCTCGTTTTTCTGCTTTGGACGCATTTTACCATGAAGATATTCAATGTTCACGGTTTCCGGAAAATATGCTTTCAAAGACTTCGCATAATCACCCACATTTTCAAGCTCTTCCATCACTCCGGGTTCCGCCATGGGACAGATCACATAAATCTGCCTGCCCGCAGCGATCTGCTCATTCATAAATTTATAAGCGGAAGGCCGCCAGGACTGATCTACCACACAGTTTTTGATGGGAAGCCGCCCGCCGGGCATATCCGTCATTTCCGATATATCAAGCTGTCCATACAGCACGATCGCCAGGGATCTGGGGATCGGCGTTGCGCTCATGACAATGGTATGCACGTTGCCGCCGCCCTTTTCATGCAGCACATCGCGCTGTTTGACACCGAAACGGTGCTGTTCATCGATCACGGCAAGGGCAAGGTTTTGAAACTCCACGGGATCCTGGATCAGGGCATGGGTTCCGATCACCAGATTGATCTGCCCCTCTTTCAACTGCCTGTAAATCTTCTTTTTTTCGGACGCTTTGGTCGATCCCACCAAAAGAGCCGGTCGCAGCGGCAATCCCCATTTTTCCGTCAGTTCTTCGATCTGCTGAAAATGCTGCCTTGCCAGTACTTCCGTCGGAGCCATCAGCGCTCCCTGATATCCGGCAGCGGCGCAGTCAAGCAGTGCGATGATCGCCACAATAGTCTTTCCCGAACCCACGTCTCCCTGTAAAAGCCTGTTCATGCAATAACCGGATGACAGGTCTTTGCGGATCGCAGTCACCGCTTTTTTCTGGGATCCCGTCAGCTGATACGGAAGGTTTTCCATCAGCCGGTCCGCTTCAGGACTTGCTGCGATCTGTTTATCACTTTCCGTCTTTCCTGCCTTCTGCATCTTGACGGATAACAGAAAGAGAAGGAATTCTTCATAAGAAAAGCGCGCCCTGGCTTTTTGCATATCCTGAAGGCTGTCAGGAAAATGAATCTGTCGGTACGCGCTGACAAGCGGCATCAGCTCTCTCTTTTGGCAGATGTCCCCGGGGATATATTCAAGTTCTGAATATTGACCACTATCATGCGCTGTTCTTTGGTTACTGCCATAACCGGCAATGCCGTCAAGCGCCATTTTCATATACTTTGATATCAGCTGGTCGGACAGTCCCTTTGTCTTCGGATAAACCGGGATCAGGCTGCCGGCCAGACTGCCGTACTCAGCCTCGCTCATCATTTTAGGCTGTGTCATGAAAAGGCGGCCGCCCTTGTCTGTCAGCTGTCCGTAAAACACACGGCGATCGCCCTGTCTGATCTTACTTCGCATATAAGGCATATTGAAATAAGAAACCTGCATCTGACTGCCGAAACCATCCCTCGCCATAAAGGAAAGCTGCGTTCGGCCGCCATAGGATTTGAGGGTTGCCTGGGTCGTGATCGTTGCAAGGATCGCGCAGCTGCATACTTTTTGCCCGGATGCAAGCGCCTCCCGGATCGTCACAGGCTGCGGCATCAGACGATAGTCTCTGGGAAAATGGGAAAGGAGCTGCCCGATGGTTTCAATATGAAGTTTTTGAAAAAGGGCAGCGTTTTTTTCACCGATGCCCTTTAAACTCATGATAGGGTCTGTAACTGCAAATGGCATATGTGTTAGACCTTTATTCTACCGATATCATATAGTAATAGATTGGCTGGCCGCCGCTGACAAGCTCAATGTCGCAATCACCGTATTTTCCGCGAAGCGCATCAGCAAGCTTTTCTGCGTCAGCTTCCTCAATATCCTGACCGTAATAAATGCTGATCAGTTCTCCGCCATTCTTCATCATTTCATCCACCATTTCGGTGGCAGTCTGCGTGATATCCTGCCCGACAGCAAGAATGCCTTTATCACCGATGCCCATGATATCGTTTTCTTTGATCACCTTATCATCGATCTCGGTATCTCTGACAGCATAGGTCACCTGACCGGTCTGTACCATGCCCATGGCCTCTGTCATGGCTGCAAGGTTCTCCGCGCCGGACAGATCCGGCATGAAGTTGATGATGGCTGCGATCCCCTGGGGAACCGTTTTGGAAGGAACAACGACCACTTCCTTATCCTTGGTCAGGTCTCTGGCCTGATTTGCTGCCATGATGATATTCTTGTTGTTCGGAAATACGTAGATCACTTTGGCCGGGATCTGTTCGATCGCCTTTAAGATATCATCCGTACTCGGATTCATGGTCTGTCCGCCGGAAATGATCTTATCTACGTTTAAGTCCTTAAAGATCTCCGAAATCCCTTCACCGACCGAGATCGTGATAAATCCGAAGTCTTTCCATTCAGCGGGATCAACGGCTGCGCTCTGTGTCTCTTCCTTTGCAGGTGCTGTGTTTTTCTCCTCTGCCTGTTTTAGATTAGCGCTTTCTGCTTTGTTTTCATGCCGCAGGTTCTCTATGCTGATATCAAACAGCGCGCCAAAGCTCAGTGCCCTTTGCAGCACCAGTCCGGGATCATCCGTATGAACAGTCATCTTTGCATCATTATCTTCCACACGGATCGATGCATGATCACCCATGGACTCTAAGTATTTCAGGAAATCCTGTTCCTGCTTGATATTAAAATTGCGCTCGAGAGCAATGGTATAAGTCATATCGTAAGTATACTTACTCTGCGGCTTTTGTTTGGCTGCCGCCTTTGCAGAAGCTTCCGATTCATCTTCACCGGCGGATGCACCGGTCTCATCCGGGATCGTCAGATCCATCTGTTCCCCGCGGTAAAAACGCTGGGCACCTTTTAATACTTCCAAAAGACCTGCGCCGCCGCTGTCCACAACGCCTGCCTGTTTGAGTACAGGCAGCATCTCCGGTGTCTGGTCGAGCACTTCCTGCGCATGTACGATGATCGCATCAATAAACTCAGCCATATCGGAATTGTTATCAAATTCCGCAGCCTTCTCATAAACACCCTTGGACACTGTCAGGATCGTGCCTTCCGTCGGCTTCATAACGGCTTTGTATGCGCTTTCAACCGCTTTATCAAAGGATGCGATGATATCCTCGATCGTGATCTCATCCGTATCGATATTCTTTAAGACCTTGCACATGCCCCTGAAAAGCTGGGACAGGATCACACCGGAGTTACCTCTTGCACCGCGAAGCGATCCGGATGACATTGCCTTGCAAAGGTCCTTGAGCTGCGCATTTTCCGGCAGGCTGGCAACTTCCCTTGCAGCTGACATGATGGTCAGCGTCATATTGGTTCCCGTATCACCGTCCGGTACGGGAAAGACATTCAGTTCGTTTACATACTCCTTCTTGGCCTCTAAGTTCTTTGCGCCGGCAAGGAACAGATTGCGGAGCATTTTTGTATCAATGGAATTCGATGACACCTTCCTATCCTCCTTAATCTATCACTTTTACGCCGTCAACAAAGATATTGATCTTTTCCACGGGCAGTCCGGTAAACTCTTCTACCTTGAACTTTACGGTGCTGATCAGATTATCAGTAACTGTCTTGATGTTCACGCCGTAAGCGACGATCAGGTGAAACTCCAAAAGCAGTCTCTCGCCGTTATTCTTGACGATCACGCCGGCGGCCAGGTTTTCCTTCTTCACCAGCCTGTTAAAACCGTCGCTCATATTGGCATTGGCCATGCCGACAACTCCGAAACACTCATTCGCAACGCCGCCTGCAAAACTTGCGATCACATCCGAACTGATGGTGACACTGCCAAGATGCGTATTCATCGATGTTTTCATACAGTTCCTCCTATTTTATCATATACCTTTGCCCAAACGGGCTATATTATTGCGGCTCTTATGTCTTTCATGACATCATCGCCGTCATCTCACAAAACCGCTACTTTAATATACTACATAACCCCTGATTTTTCAACATCCACAGCAAATCTTCTCATCATTTCTCAAGGAAACGGATATCAGAAAAAAACGGCTGCGAAAAAGCTTTTTCGCAACCGCCGTATTTCCGTATATTTTCCGGGTCATCACAGGATCTCGATAAACCTGTCTGCAACCTTTGCAAAAGATTCATCCACAAGGCCGAAATCCTTCTCTTTATAATTCCAGAGCGCAAAACCGATATTATGGCGATGGAACGCCTTATGGATATCACGCATCCAGTTCAGTCTGGATTCGGGATCGGCGATATCAATGGCGCCGTATTCCCCGCAGTACAGGCAGGCATTGTCTTTTGCTGCCTTCTCGATGGCCGGTGCAAAGATATCCTCAAAGAAGGGATCTCCGATCTCACCGATGCCTTCCTTAAAGATCGCACCTGCGAGATTTTCAGCCAGATCAGCGCCGTCTCTTCTGTATTCAGCCAGCGTCTTCGGATAGGTTGTTCTGAAATCAGAGGGCATATTTTCTACCCAGTAAGCGCCCTGATGGGTAAAAATGAAAGGCTCATAGCAATGGAAATTATAAACCACCTTGTCATCCATGGGAAGATCGAGCAGAGGAACGCTCTGTACGTTGCTGTAGCATACGCCGCCGATCACCAGATAAATATCGGGACAGATGGCACGGACGGTTTTGATATACTCAGCCGCCACCTTATTCCAGGCTTCTGCCACTTCCATGAGGACAACTTCATTCAGCGGCTCAAATGCCATCTGATCCTGGTAAGCCTTGAAATGCTCAGCGATCCTCTTCCAAAGATTTAAAAAGCGCGCCTGCAGTGCATCATCATAAAAGAATTTTTCCCGGTCTACATCCTTGAGCGGATCAAAAGAATAACCATAGCACTCATGCAGATCCATCAGCATTTTCAGGTTGTTCTCCGCGCACCAGGCGCGGCAGTTATCCAGATAATGGAAACCATCCTCCTTCGGCGTACCGTCTTCTTCTTCAAACAGCACATAATCAACCGGCACCCTGACGTGATCAAAGCCCAGACTTGCAATATAATCAATGTCTTTCTTTGTGATAAAAGTATCAAAATGCTCTTTGTCATACTTATCAAACTGTGAGATCCAGCCACCCAGATTGACACCCTTGGTAAACCCCTCCATCGTCCTCAGTTTCACGTCTTCGCTCATACCTTTCTCCTCCCTGATTTATCAGTAGTTTATCGGTAAAGTATTTTAATCTGAACTTTACCATTAAATTCATAAAATAAAAATCAATGATCCTTACGGATCGCTGAAAGCTCATAAGGCGTTGACTGATATACATAATAGTTCAGCCAGTTCGTATACAGGTTGTTGCTGTGGCTGCGCCACTGCAGATGCGGTTTCTGCGTCGGATCATTGTTTGGAAAATAATGCTCAGGCACCGACGGGTTGATCCCTTTTTTCAGATCACGCTCGTACTCGTTTTTCAGTGTCAGCCTGTCATATTCCAGATGTCCGGTAACAAAGATCTGCTTGCCGCCTTCCGTCATGCATAAAAGTACGCCGGCTTCTTCGGATTCCGCCAAAACCGTCAGCTCTTTTACCGCATGGATCTTTTCCCCGGGCACATCGGTATACCTGCTGTGAGGCGCCATGAAATAATCATCAAATCCGCGGACAAGCGGGATCTTCCGGTTCATGACCTTATGCTTATAGACCCCCGATAATTTATGTCCGATATTTACCTTCGGCAGGCCGAAATGATAATACAGCCCCGCCTGTGCTCCCCAGCAGATATGAAATGTCGAAGTCACATTATAGATCGACCATTCCATGATCTCACACAGTTCATCCCAGTAATCCACTTCTTCAAATTCCATCAGCTCCACCGGCGCGCCGGTGATGATCAGACCATCATAGGTATTTGACCGAAGTTCTTTGAAAGTAGAATAAAAACGATTCAGATGGTTAGCGGAAGTATTTTGTGAAACGTGGGATCCTGTCTTCATGAATTCCACATCCACCTGAAGCGGTGTGTTGGAAAGGCAGCGAAGAAGCTGCAGTTCTGTATCTTCTTTCAGGGGCATCAGATTCAGAATACAGATCTTGAGTGGTCTGATATCCTGGCTCATCGCCCTTTTTTCATCCATGACAAAGATGTTTTCGTTTTCCAGTATTGTTTTGACCGGCAGGTCATTCTGTATCTTGATCGGCAATTTCTTACCCTCTTATTGATTCGTGATTATACGCAAAACTCTGCCTGCCCGGCAGAGTTTTGCGTTCCATGCGCGAATGATCATGATATCATCACTCATTCGCTCATTTTCGATATCCGACATTTGAATTATTCGGCAGGTGCCTCATCTGCCTTCGGCGCCTGGGCGGGGATTCCGCTCTGAATCTCCTGTAACACAAACGGATCATCAATATGCAGCATCAATGTTTCGATCTGCTCTTTATATCCATCCATCTCCCTGCGCATGGCAGCCAGTTTTTCACGGTTTGCTGTCTGAATACTGTCGATCTGCTGTTCATACTGACTCTTGATCAGTTCAGAGTTCTCCTGTTCAACCTGCTTGCGGATCTCTTCTTTTTCTTTCTCAAGCATAGCCTTCAGCTCTTCGTTTTCCTTGGTCAGGCGTTCAATCTCGCTGTCCTTTTCTTCTTTCAGCTTCGCGATCTCATCGGCATGATCTTTTTCCATCTGCTCTTTGATGGCAGCGGTCTCTTTTTCGATGGCTGATGCAGCTTTGTCCTTCTCAGCCTGAACAGCAGCTTTGCTGTCCTGATCAGCCTTCTCGATCTGGTCCTCAAGTTCCTGCTGCAGTCCTGCCAGGATATCTTTCCATTGATCGGAAATGCTGATAACAGAAGAACCTTCCTTCTCAACCGCATCCGATGCTGCGGCTGCTTCTCTGAGGCTTTCCGTCTGCTGTTTCATGGCCTCTACCGCCTGCGCAGCAGAAGAAACGACGGCCGTTTCACTGACCTCGGCACTTGCCTGCTCAACAGTATTTAAAACCGTATCTTTCACTTCGTCAGCTTTCATCATCTCATCTTCTCTCATTGTTTCTCTCCCCTGATCATATGATTATGTATCAAAAACACACTTCTTTCTGTTTTTGCGCGTCACACAGGATTCATCATACCATAATCTCCGCAAAATGTCACTATTAACGCGGTAATTTGTATAACAATGGTATGCTGGGCTGTGAATAGCAACAAACTATGATCTCAGGTCTCAAGCATACTCAGGATCTGTTGTTTCAGTGTTTCGATCTGTTTCTCAAGCCCTTCATTTTTTTCGCGGAATGCAGTCTGTACTTCCGCAAGCTGTTCATCATAGAGTTTGCTCATCTTTTCAAGCTCTGTTTCCTGTTCACAGCTTCTTCTCGAAAGTTCCGCAATCTGTTCATTCGCCTGACGGAGTTTTTCGCGCAGCATCTTATGATGATCCTCATGGGCATTCTGGATCTCTACCAGCATTTCATCATAAATGCCTTTCATCTTGCTCATTTCCGCCTCATGCGCAGCCTGCAGTCTGTCCATTCTGTCCTGTTCCTGAACGGAAAACTCAGCCTTCACCTGTGCATTTTTATCACGGAATGCAGTCTGCAGTTCATCGATCTGCTCTGCATAAAGATTCTTCATCTTTAAAAGCTCGGCATCGCGCTCCTGCATTTTTTCTTCATATCCGCTGTTTTCTTCTTTGTACTTATCAATCTCTGACTGCAGTGACTGGTTGCGGTTCTTAAAAGCAGCCTGGATTTCATCGATCTGCTCCGCATAAAGCTTTTTCATCTTGGCCAGTTCCGCTTCATGCGCAGCATTGATGTCATCCGCATTATTCTGTTTCTTATAGGTTTCAAACTCCAGCTTCAGCGAAGCTGTTTTATTGCGAAACGCAGCCTGGATCTCATCGATCTGTTCAGCATAGAGCTTTTTCATCTTGGCCAGCTCCGCCTCATGGTCGCGTTTCGCAGCATTCAGCTCTTCAACCTTTTCTTCATATTCGCTTTTCTTGACACCGCCCAGTAAATTCAGTAAAAATCCCATGTCTTCATTCTCCCTGAATTCAGTTCTGATGATGTTGAATTTTTATTTGCAATCCTTAATGGAGAAGCTGATGCGTCCCATCTTGTCCTTGCCAAGGCATACTACATCAACAACATCGCCGAGTGTCAATACGTCTTCTACATGATTGATGCGCTCTTTTGCAATCTTGGAAATGTGAACCATGCCTTCCTTGCCCGGTGCAAACTCAAGGAATGCGCCAAACTCTTTGATGGATACGACCTTACCGGTGTACTTCTTGCCTTCTTCAAACTCAGAAACGATCATCTGGATCATGCCGATGGCATCCTGCATAGCCTTTGCGTCGTTGCCGCAGATGTCAACAGCGCCTTCATCCGTGATATCGATCTTCACGCCGGTGCGTGCAATGATCTCGTTGATGGTCTTGCCGCGCTGGCCCACAACATCACCGATCTTATCAGGATCGATCTGGATCTGGATGATCTTCGGTGCATATTTGCCGACTTCCTTACGAGGCTCTGCGATGGCAGGCTTCATACAGGTATCCATGATGAAAAGTCTTGCTTCTCTGGTGCGGCGGATCGCTTCTTCTACGATCGGTCTGGTCAGACCATGGATCTTGATATCCATCTGGATCGCCGTGATACCTTCCGTGGTACCGGTTACCTTAAAGTCCATATCGCCGAAGAAATCCTCAAGGCCCTGGATATCGGTCAGTACGATGTAATCATCATCGGTATCACCGGTTACCAGACCGCAGGAAATACCGGCTACCATCTTCTTGATCGGCACGCCTGCAGCCATCAGGGACATACAGGATGCACAGGTGGAAGCCATGGAAGTGGAGCCGTTGGACTCAAAGGTCTCGGATACGGTACGGATCGCATAAGGGAATTCCTCTGTGGAAGGAAGTACCGGCAAAAGCGCTCTCTCTGCCAGTGCGCCGTGACCGATCTCTCTTCTTCCCGGTCCTCTGGAAACCTTGGTCTCACCTACGGAATAGGACGGGAAATTATAATGATGAATGTATCTCTTGCTTGTGATATTCTCATCAAGGCCGTCAACCTTCTGCATCTCGGAAAGCGGTGCTAAGGTTGTGATGTTGCAGATCTGTGTCTGTCCTCTGGTAAACATTGCGGAGCCGTGAACTCTCGGAATGATATCCACTTCTGCAGCCAGCGGTCTGATCTGGTTGATCTCGCGGCCGTCCGGACGCTTGTGGTCTTTTAAGATCATCTTGCGAACGGTTTTTTTCTGATACTGATAAACAGCTTCTCCGAGAACTGCAAGCCACTCTTCCTTATCGGCAAATGCCTCTTCAAGTTTCGCGGTCACCTGACGGATATTCTCTTCACGAACCTGTTTCTCATCTGTGAAGACAGCTTTTTCCATCTCTTCCGGTGTTACGATCTCTTTCATGGCTGCAAACATTTC
>JAEEKC010000155.1 GCA_016282215.1 Lachnospiraceae bacterium | reverse complement strand
TTTATGGCAAAAAAACTGTTTGAGGAAGAGGGCATTCCGGTCGGCCTGATCGATACGACATTAGGCGGATCGACCATTGAATCCTGGATGAGCGAGGAGATGCTGGGCGCCTTTCCGGAGCAGCTGGAAATCGCGAAAACTTACAAGGATGATGCGTACCTTGAAAAAGTGCTCAGGGAAAACGAAGAGAATGCCGCAGCCTGGCATGAATGGATCGATGCGCATGATGCCGGGATCGCGCAGCGCTGGTACGAAATGAGATCTGAAGAGGAGATTGAAAGCGAAAATAATGCAAAGAGAAGTGCAGAGAGCGAAACAGAGCAAGAGACGGAACGCGGAATGAAGGATAACGATGGCTGGGAAGAGATCAACCTGCCGTGCATTTTCAAAAATGATCCACGACTGAAAGGGTTTACGGGCAGTATCTGGTTTCGGAGGACTTTTTACGTAGACAGCATGAAGGCGGGTAAAAAGGCGCTTCTCTGGTTCGGTACTATGACCGACAGTGATGAGATCTTTCTAAACGGCGTTTCCATCGGCAGGACGGAATATTGTTATCCGCCCCGAAGATATGAGATCCCGGCAGGTCTTTTGAAGGAAGGCGAAAATGAGATCGTAGTGCGGCTTTTGGTGGAAAAAGGAACCGGCCGCGTGACGGACGGAAAGGTTTACGGGATCCTGTTCGGAAACGGCAAACGGGAAACGGACGGTTTTTATGAAAAGGCGCAGGGTTTTGAAGTGCTCAGGCTGGACGGCACCTGGCACTACAAGATAGGCACCCGCAGTGAGAAGATCAGGCCGACTGATTTTGTGAGCTGGAAGCCGACGGCCCTTTATAACGGCATGCTGTATGGCTGCACTTTTTTCAATATCAGGGGGATCCTGTTTTATCAGGGTGAGGGGAATATTCTAGCTGCGGATATCTATCCGGATGAATTTTCGAGTATGGTTGCCGGATACCGGAGGTTGTGGCGCGACGAGGATCTTCCCATCGTGTATGTGCAGCTTCCCGAGTTTGATCTGGTTACCTATGAACCGGATGGAACCGATGATATCAATACCTGGTGGGAAAACATGCAGGCCGTGCAGGAATCCTGCGCTGATATCAAAGGCGTATCTATGATAAAAACCATCGGCAGCGGAGAGTTAAACGATCTGCACCCGCAGCGGAAGAAAGGCATCGGCGAAGATGCGGCAATTGCAATGATGAAGGCAACCAAAACGGAAAAATAAGTGTATTCATTATAGGGGAAAAATAAACTCAAGAGGAGAATACTGTTATGCCGAAGAAAAATGAGGTGGTATTGGATGAATATGAAGCAAAGGTCTATGACCATATCATGCTGTTTCGAAAGGATCCGAAGGCATTTGCCAAGATTCTGGTGAGCACACAAAAAGACATTGCCCAGGGAAATCTTCTGGTCAGGAAGGACCTGGTAGGCCTCATTATAGAGTCGCTTCCGAAGGCTGAGAAAGAAGAATTATTGAATGAGATCTATGACATTCGTCTTGATACCATGAGAAGGGTTGGTTCGGATATCATATTCGGCAGGAAGTTTCATGATTCAAAATCGCTGGGCAGCTTTAAAGACTACGGGCGTTTTTGTATGAAGGCTGCCGGTTTGATCGCAAAGAAGGAAGCGCTTCCGAAGGAACTGCCGTTTATCGATATGGTGGCAGAGTATCTTGGCTGGGATGAAAAGGAGTTTCAGGCAAGGGCAGATGTGTGGCTGGAAAAAGAAACAGACCGGCACGGCGATTACTGGGACGACAGGGAAAAGAGCCTGCGAGATATTGTTGGCCTTCGCGTTTCCCTGCAAACCGATGAAGAGGTTTTGCAGGATGTTGAGGTCGATGCCACGACGAATGACAGAGAATACATACTTTATATGCCGCCTTCTGCAGATGAATATATGGATCAGTTTGCCGATGAGGATGCAGAAAACCGAAAGGCTCTCGAAGAGGAGTTTAAAGGCTATGCAAAAGAGGCAAAGCAGATCCTTGAGGATCTGAAACCCTATGAGGATAAACTTCCGAAGAAATTTCTTGAAAGAATGAAAGAGGCTGCAGCGTTTGACGGGTCCGGTGGTGCTACTTTTCGCCATCTTCTGAAGGCGGTTCACTTAGAAGATAATGACAAGAAAAAGTTTGACGATTATTATTTTGATCTGATGAATATCGATCCGGATCTCGAGCCGGTGGTCGACCGTTTAAAGGAGTATAGCGGGAAGGTTGTAAACGCCATCTATGATCATGTCCAAAAAGGCGATATCCCAAGGAACCTGGCTGTCAGTCTGACCAGATATAAGAATGTTGCAGCAAATCAGAAGGAGGAGGTTGAAAAGAGACGGACAGAACCGAAGGAATATGAAAAATTAGAAAAAGAAAGAAAGGAAACGAAGCAGAAAACGGAATTTCTTCAAAATCGGAAGACGAAAGAAAAAAAAGATCTGGACGATCATTTGAAGGAAGCAGAAGAGCAGCTCGAGGAAGCCAAAAAGACGCGTAAGCTTTCTGACCGTGTACTTGGAGGCGAGGCTGCAGAAGAAAAGGAAAATCCGGAGCATGAAGTGGTACCCAATACCACCGAACAGAGACTTGTGGCCACCGGAAAAGAAGTGGATTACGGCGTGGCAGAGGCGCTGGCTAAGGTTGGGGAGCAGGATAAGCTCGATCCGGCCGATCTGCGTCTGTATATGAAATCCATGTCGGCTGCCGCAGAGCATGCGGGATTCCAGGATTTCTCCACGCTGATGCGCTATGTCTTTAAGGCGACGGGAGAGTTTAAGCAGATTCCGGATATTAAAAAACTGCGTGAGGAAACCTTTAACCTGGCCCAGGAAATGTACCATGCGGCAGAAGAAGCGAATGGGAAGGGCAAAAACGCGGATGAAAAAGAAAAACTCCTTGAACAGTGCAAGACAGATTATAAGGACAGGCGCGATGCCTGGATGCTCCGTCTTCGCGAAATGATGGAAAAATACAATGATGTCGGTTTTGCCGGTAAAATGTTCACGGAGACCTTTGAGCAGGTGGATGAAAGAGTCCCCATTGATCTGAAGACCGGAAACAACAGGCGTGTGTTCAAAAATGACCTGAAAGTGGTCGGCGGCGCTTTCAGGGATGAAAGATACGCCTTTGTCAGCAATATTTATGAGTGCGTGCTCGAAGCCGAAGTCAAAGCAGATAATACCTTTATGCATCCGGTTCTCGGCGAAAGCGGTATGGAAAAAACGACGATGGGTATTTTAGCGCAGGTGGAAAAGTATCTGCGGGAAGAAGTGCCCGGTCTTGCGGATATGGAGGATTTCCCGGTCCCGGATTATAAATATATCGAGTCGGAAGGCGTTCAGCATTATCTGACAAAGGTGGATCAGTACCTGGCAACGCATGTGACCAAAAAGGAAGATGCTGACAGGCTCAAGGTTGCCGGGGCATATTTTGACCGTTGGCGTGAAAGGATGGATGACCTGAGCGTCGTAGAGACGAATATGCATGATGTGGTCGCCTTTATCCGAAGGACAGACCTTGATCTGGATCAGAAAAAATATGCCATGAACCAGATTCTCAGAGATCTGAAAACCCAGGGCTTTCAGATCGAAGGGGATGTAAAAGGCATTAAGAATACGGTGGATTTTGAGATTTGGTGTATGAACAGTCTTGCACCGGCAGTGGATCACTGCATACGCAGAGGAAAGGTCGATTGCGCATATTTTTATGTGTATCTGACAGACAAGATGCTTCGGGCCAAACTGGGTAAATACAGCAGTGGATGGGCGAAAAAGCAATTTGGTCTGGTGATCAGAGATTATTATTTCCGTGAACAGGAGCTGTCGAAGGAAGAGATCGTAAAGATGAAACAGCTCCGTAAAGCAACTTATCTGAACAGATATCTTCATCTGGATTCCTTCCTTTCCGATAAGGTCACCAATGAGATCGCTGTTGCCGCTGCCAATGCAGGATATCAGGAGGCAATGAGCAAATGGGATGTCGCCAAAAAGATCGTCATCTATGCCATGGGCGTGGAAGGAAAGACGCTTAATGAACTCATGGAGTACTCGGAGGCCGACAGAGAAAAACTGGCCAGGCGTTTTGCCGAGGAGATCAAAAAACGTCCCTATAACGGAGCCGAAGCATCTGAGCTTACTGCACAGCAGCTGAAAGAAAACGTTCAGTGGTACGGTAAGATGTATGCGAATTGCTACCAGCAGCTCTTGAAGAAAAAACAAAAATTCTTCGAGGCAGGTGTTGTTGATAAAGCAGGGAATGCGAAGGAATTCCAGAATTCGGAGGTCTATCTTTGGGATGGCCTGATGAGTGATCTGGTAAGCGATGACCTGTACGGTATGCTGGGAGAAGACGCAGTCTTGCCTTCCAAATCCAATGTCCATGGTGTGGACAGGCCGGCTGCCTGCAAGGAAGGCTTTGACGCCGTAGCCGGTCAGGGCGCGTTTGATAAAACTGTTGAATTTTCAAAGGCCCTTTCCGCCATCACAAAACCTTATCTGCCGGGACTGACGGATCCGGATCATACGCCTCTGCAAAAACTGCTGTTTAAGATGATCATCAAGTATGAGATCGAGCCGAAGTTTGCCGGCATGGATTTAGACGCTGTGGATCCGGAAACGTTAAAGCTGCTGACTAAAACCGGGGAAAATCTGGAAAAAGCATATAAGGTCATAACGAGCAAGGATTTCAAAGAGATCGCAGAGGATTTCGGCTACGCTTATGCTGTCAGTGAACAGGATATTGAAAAACTGTTGAATGCGGATAAAAGGTCTGATGAAGGCCTGATCGCCGGTGCAAAGATCGGGCTGAATGCCGACTGCCAGCTGCAGGAGGTCCTGGGCTTTATGTCCCGCAATATCCCGGGCGTTCCGGAGATTACCTCGCTTTATGCAAAAACACTGCAGGGGCAGAAGGATGAGAGGATCCGGGAGGCTGTCAGTGAAGGCCGTCCGGAAAGTGTCAGAGAAGAGACAGAAGAAGAGAAAACAAAGAGATACGAAGAGGGAAAGAAGGCCAGAGAGGAAGCAAAGAAGGCAGAGCAGGCGAGAATAGCAAAAGAAGAAAAGGAGAGAGAGGCAAAAACACCTGCCGGACGCCTGAAAAGCAAACTTATTGCATGCAGGAGAGTCATCAAGAGATATACCGGCGACAGAGAGAAAGCTGTAAAAGAGAATAAAACAGAGGAAGTTAAGACAATTGATCAAAAGCTGCTATCTATGAAACTAAAGGAAGCAGAACGAATCAAGGAGATTGCTTATCAGGAAGCCAGAGCAAAGTATGTAAGCTCTCCGGACCGTCAGATCTTTGAGTATGCTGCAGCGGACATCGCGTATTACAAAGCATGCAGAAAACATAACAATGATTACAGAGCTATCTTAGGCGAGGAGGAGTATAACAAACGTCAGAAAGAGCTTGCCGAAAAAGAGGCGGATGCGCTTTTGAATCTTCGCTGCACAACTCAGTTTAACAGGGAGAGGAACAGGATCTACCGTACTTGTCTGCAGGCGATCCTGAAGGACAAGGGGCTTGAACCGGATAATGAGGAGGCAGCAAAAAAGATCACTGTTGAGGAAATCTTAGCGAAAAAGCAGACCTTGTTTGCAGATGAGAAGTACAGCGTTTTCAGCAAAGAAGATATGACGGACGCGATGCAGGGGAAGAAGGCTGCCAGATCTAAAGAACTGATGCAAAGAAGGGTGGATAATTACAATAAGCTTGCCGAGGAGGCCTTCGCTACCATCGCTGAAAATGCTGCAGCCTATCAGCATAAGATGAAAGATCTGAAAAAGGACGGCCAGACCGGCAGGGTGGAGTTTGACAAGATTGACTTCAGGGTACAAAGGGAAAAAGAGGCATTGTTCAAAGAGGTTTTCGGTCCGTTTATGGAAAACCAGAATATGGATGAGCATGACTTCAAAGACAAGAACGGTGACGAACTCTCCTTTGTGAAAAACTTCGTGGTGACGACTCCGAAAGGGATAACCGGAACACCGGATGAGATTTTGGTCAAACTGGGCATGAATCCCCACTCGACTTTCACCAATCGTGAGGTGCTCATTTTGCATGCGTTAACACAGCCCGGCTGGAAGGTGTCATATAACATGGTCAAGACACGTGTTATGGAGACGGAAAAAAATGGGGAAAAAGAATACTTCGGTCAGTACTACATAGGCGAACCTAAGGAGATTGCTTCCTTTGTGACGCCGGAATATGTACTCTACCGGAAGAACCTGGAGTATCAGAGTATCATAAACTCCAATGAGCACCAGTATTCATTAGAAAGTCCGGGAGCGATCATTCCGATCGAGGATGAAGAGATTTACTTAAAGGCTGTTTACGGCGATCAGGCATCCAAACATGATGTGACCGATTTAGATGAACTTTTCTTTGTTTGGGCAGCGAATCAACCGGATGCAGGCGGTTTTTCTGACATATATGATAAGGTTCGGATGCAAAAGCCCGAAGGCAGGGCGCTGATCACCCGGTTTCGGGATGAGATCCTGCAAAAACCTTTTGCAGAGAATGCGCAGTGGTATGCGCAGATGATCGGTCAGACATTCCGCAAGGCAGCTGAGCTGAAATTTAAAAAGTTTGATGAGGCGTATGATGAAAACGGTGTGGCGCTGGTGCTTCGGTACAATAACGTGGCCCTTATGGAAATGGTCAAAATGTACGACAAGGCGATCCCCTTTGCGAAAAACAGTGAGGAGTACAAGAACTTTCAGAAGGAAGTCTGCAAAGCATTTGGGGATGACAAACTTCCCGCTTATATCGAACAGGTAAAATTCATATTTGACTGTTATCGTGAAACGCTGAATCCGAACCTTCCCATTCAAAAGAGAGCGGCTTACAAGCTGCTGTTTGAGATCATGCAGACGCCAATGATGGACAAGCCGTGGAACAAGGAATATCTGCAGGATCTTCAGGCAATCCGCAAGGAAATAGAGAAAGGTGATTTTTCGGAATTTACGGAAAAAGAAAGCAAGGAGCAGCTTTCGTCTTCGTTTGGCATATGGCATGATGATGAAAAAAACCTGCGCATTTTACAGATCATGACGAAAAAGATCCCTTCTGCAAAGCCTGTTGCCGAGACGCTTAAGAAGTATGAAGACGAGATCAGGGAAAGGAAACTGGAAGCGGAAAGAAAAGAAGCAGAGCGCAAAGCAAAAGAAGAAGAGGAAAGAAGAAAGAAGGAGGAAGCAGAGCGAAAGAAGAGGGAAGAAGAAGAGAGGATCAAGCGCAATTATGAGAACAAGCAGCCGGACCGTAACCGCCACAAAGCGGTGATCGACCATATTAATTCGCTGCACTTTACTAATATATATGATCTGGACTATAATAAGGGATTCCGGCTGGAAGAAAACCCGAATGCTTTTTATAATGGCGGTAATGTAAATGAAGGTGAGCGCAAGAAAGCGGCGAAGATGTTTGATCAGATTTTCGGTAAATATGTCCGGTATGTGATCGAGAAGGAAAACGCAAAAGGCGGACCCGCGATTACGGAAGAGGATGTGATCAGGAAATGCTTTTACGTGCATCGGGATGCTAAATATGACAAGGGTGGTAAAGCTTATGATGTGGCGGTGTCATCACTCAGGCAGTATTACAATCAATATCAGATAGAGGAGATGGCGCTTGAGCATACCAAAGCTTCAATCCTTCATGCTATGGCAAGGGATAAAGTAGAGCTACGGGTTTATCCGCTCATCAGGAATACGGAAACAAACGAGATCGAAATTGAAGATGAACCCATTCTCGTTACCCGTCCGGATCCGAAGATCGGCGCCAAGAAACAAAAAGAGCAGACGGCTGAGGCTGGGCTGAAGGAATATACCGACGAACTTGTTGATAATGTATTCGGGGCCAATAAGAAGGAGAAGAAAGCAGAGAAAAAAGAAGACAAGAAGGCGGTGATCAAAAAGGATCAGCCGGAGAATAAGAAGGATAAGAAGGAGAAAAATGATCAGCCGAAGGATGTCAAAGAAGATAAGAAAGAGAAAATCGTTGTAAAAGAAGACAAGAATGCAAAGCCGGAGGATAAGAAGAAAGAAGAGATAAAAGATGATCAAAAAGAAGATCTGCTGATCATCATTGATGAGCCAAAGAATGACAAAATCATCGATGAGCATAAGAATCAGGCAGGGCTGCTGAACAAAAACGGGAAGCAGAATCAGATCATAGAAAATCAGCAGCCGGAGCTGATCGAACAAGAGCAGGACGATGCTGAACTGCTCATCGAGCCGAAACAGAAGAAACAGGAAGATCAGCAGGCGATCTGGAGACCGAAGGCCGGTGATGGCGATGTGATGGCAAGGTATAAAGCCGCTATGTATAATTTCCAGGCAAAGCGAGCGTCTTTCTTTAAGCAGGAGAGTGACCAGCACCTACTGCTCCGCCAGGCAGCCTTGGAACTGATCAGGGACAGAAGCGGCAGGGCTGAAAATGCCGGAGAGAAGGAAAACCGGATCCGGAATTTAGGATCCGCAGATGAGAAAAAAGCGGCGATTGTTGACTGGATGAAGAAAGCCTATCGGATAAAAGCCGAGGCGGATGTTTATATCGCAGATAAAACCGGATTGACGTTTGCCGGACAGGATAGAAAGCAGGGGGCCAGAGACCTTAGAACACTGGCAAAAGAGGAACTCCGGTCGGCAGAGCGGCTTGTGCAGGAATTGAGAATCGAAGGCTTTACGGCTGACGAAGTGAAACGTCAGATCGCTAAGGAGCAGTATGATACTGCGGCGGAGAAACTTCGTGTATTTGGTGATATGCCGCTGGAAAACTGCATGACAGATCCGGTAACCAGAAAGAAAGTATATGGTTACTTCTGCGATATGCTTGCTGCTTGTTCTGCAAACATGGTATTGGATGCTCAGAATCATCCCAATGATAATGTTCCGTCCGATGTGTTCGCTATCCGCAAGGCACTGGATAAGGATAAAGATTTACAGACTGCTGTTGATCAGTATTTCAGACGCAATCGATCACTGACGGCGAACAAGCTTCTTGAAGAGATGCAGGTAAACAATGGCGTTGATATGATCCAAAGGATGAATCCGAAAAATATGCGCGAACACACACAGCAGATCCGTGTGAACAACAACAAACAGATGAAGAAGTAAAGCAAAGGAGTAACTACTGAAAGTCATGCGGATCATAAACTTAATTGAGAATACAGAGGGACGCAGCGGCTGCGTATATGCACACGGGCTTTCGTTTTATGTCGAGACGACAAAGCATAAACTCCTGATGGCCCTGGGTCCCTCCGGGGAAACGTTGCAGAACGCGGAAGTATTAGGGATCGATCCGGCTGCGGTGGATACGGTTATCTTAAGCCACGGACACTATGATCATTCCGGGGGAATTCTTCCCTTTGCAAGGATCAATGACCGGGCCCTCATCTATATGCAAAAGTCTGCGATAGATGACTATTATGCGGACGATGGGAAAAGCGCGCCGGAGAGATTTCGTTATATCGGGATCGATAAGGATATCGCGGCCCTTCCTCAGGTGAGATTTTTAGACGGAGATACCGTCATTGATGAGGAACTGGAGTTGTTTGTGATCCGAAGAAGAACCCATGAACTGCCCTTTACGAACCGAAGGCTTCTTCTGCGAAGGGGAGAGGAATACCTGCAGGATGATTTCGGACATGAACATTTTCTGGTGATCCGTCAGGAGGGAAAGAGCGTCCTTTTGTCCGGCTGTGCGCATAACGGGATTTTGAGCATTCTGGATGCATATATACAAAAGTACGGGAAGGCTCCGGATCTGGTAGTCAGCGGATTTCATCTGATGAAAAAAACGGAGTACAGACAAAGCGAGATCGATCAGATCAAGGCGATCGCCGGAAAACTTATGACATATCCGACGAAATTTGTCACCTGCCATTGCACGGGAGTGGTTGCTTTTGATATGATGAAAAGCGTCATGGGAGAGAGGCTTTCCTATGTGCATTCGGGCGAAGAGATTGAGCTAGACAGGTTATGGTGAAGATATGGTGCTGGAAACAAAGCGATTGTTTTTGCGGGAAATGAGTATGGATGATTTTGATCCGTTGTATGCGGTTCTGGCAGATCCGGAGATCATGCAGCATTATCCTTATACTTTTGATGAAGAGCGTGTCAGAGACTGGATACGCCGCAATATGAAACGGTATGAGGATAACGGTTTCGGCTTGTGGGCGGTGTGCCTGAAGGAAACCGGCGAAATGATCGGTGACTGCGGACTGACGCTGCAAAACATTGAGGGTGAGATGCTGCCGGAGATCGGTTATCATATCCGCAGGGATCAACAGCATAAGGGATATGCGAAGGAGGCCGCGGGCGCGGTTCGTGACTGGGCTTTTGCAAACACGGACTATCCGGCATTGTATTCCTATTGCAAATATACGAACGAAGCATCTTACAGAACCGCGGAAGCGATCGGCATGCACTTTGAGAAAGAATACCCGGATGAAGCAAACGAGGTGACGCACGTTTCCGTTATTTACAGAGGTGAAGTCGTATAATAGGGTGATGTATAGTCCGGTATGAAAATACGGAGTCAAAAAGTAAATGATAAATCAGGAGGAAAAGGATGAAAAAGTGGTATGACGAAGAATATGAATTTACGGTAGAGGTGGTTGGTTTTGTACATGGTGATCATACAGAACGGTATTGCCGGAATGGGGAAGAAATCGGTGACAAATACACATGTACATATGGATGTCCGGTGAATCAGGACGGATTGGGAATATGCTCAAAAACAATGATGATGTTATATCCGCTGATGGAAGTAGTAAGAGGCGGTGGTGATCTGACCAAGGTCGGTGGCGATGGGAAATACTCAAAAACTGTCGTATGCCCGGATGGCTGCGTGATCTTTAAACTGACAGCAAAGCCACTTGGAAATGATAATTTCCATACCGGGGGATTTTGGGATTATCCTGATGAAACACAAAAGTAAATAGTGTAAAAGTCCGAAATGAAAAACGGAGGAACAAACTAAATAACAAATGATAAAGGAGTATAAAACAATGATCGTAAATGTAAAGGATCCGGAAGAAAAAAAGGTAATTGCAAGAACAGTACTTGAAGGATTGAAAGAATGGTTTGAGGTCGATGAGAGCCGGGAAGGCTATATTCATGATTGTGTGGATTGGATCTTTCTTGCAGCAAAAGACGGAGATAAGCCCATGGGATTTTTATGCCTGAAAGAAACAGGGAATGCCACAGTTGAACTTGCTGTTATGGGTGTGCTGAAGGATTATCACAGAAACGGTATTGGCCGTCAGCTTGTTGAAAAAGCGAAAGAAGTTGCCGGTTCTGAGGGCTATGAATTTATGCAGGTGAAGACCGTAAAAATGGGGATGTATGAAGACTATGACAGGACGAACTATTTCTACATCGGCTGCGGCTTTAAGGAGTTTGAACTGTTTCCGTATCATTGGGATGAGGCGAATCCGTGCCAGATTTATGTGATGTCCCTGAAATGATACCTGATCACAGGACGGATCAACTTGTATGAAGCGGATTAGAGAGCACCTTCTACAGAGGGTGCTCTTTTTGTAGTACCAACGCGGCAATGGATACCGTTCTTGCAAGGGCAGACATCAGACGGGTGCAAGAGCATGA
>JAEEKC010000154.1 GCA_016282215.1 Lachnospiraceae bacterium | reverse complement strand
TCAGGGTAAACCGGAACTTCTTGCCGGCCGCCTCTTCGATCGACCTTCCGTAGGCAACGAGTTGTTTGACAACTTCCCAGTTCATCAGCGGTTCTCCGCCGAAAAAATCCACTTCGAGGTTTTTCCGAAGCCCGGAATTTGCCACAAGAAAATCCAGCGCTTTTTTTCCTGTTTCCAGATCCATCAGCGCCCGTCTGCCACGGTATTCGCCTTCCTCTGCAAAACAGTATCTGCAGGCAAGGTTACAATCATGTGCCACATGAAGGCACAGGGCTTTTACCACGATCTCGCGCTTTTGAAAGCTTTCGATGGCTTTTTCGTAAACATCAGTTGTATACAGCAGGTCTTCCTCATAGAGTGAGATGATCTCCGAAACTACTTCCCGGATTTCTTCTTCGGTATACCCCTGTATATCCTCTGTCTGCCCCTCTGTGGTGTCGGCAGCGCCCGATCCGGATACATTCTGATCCGAAAGCGTTTTTTCCGTAAGCACACAAAAAGCCGCGGATAGCACCTCTTCTTTCGTATGCTCCCGCATGAAGACCGGCTCGAGAGCGGGGATCAACCGGTATGTCAGGTCGTCCACCACGTGGACGCCGCCGCTCTCAACATCCATAACGATGTTTACGCCATTATTCTGATAACAATGAATCATGAATCTGTTTCCTTACAAAGATCCGTACGGATTACTTTACTGCTTCGCAGCTCTGATTGCCGACCGTACAGCTGGTCTTGCATGCTGACTGGCAGGAAGTCTGGCACTCGCCGCATCCGCCCTTCTTCAAAGACTTCTTCAGATCTCTTGTGTTCAAAGTTCTTACATGCTTCTTCATTTTCTTTCCTCGCTTTTTTCATAAACATAAGATGGTCTTTTCAGACCACACACTCGCATAGTATATCACAACTCATCACGGTTGAAAAGTAAAATTTTTTTCAGCGTCCTTTTTCCCGTACATTCTTCAGCAGCAGGAAGGTTTCCCTGTAATTTGCCGCCCGGCCTTCCGAGAGCAGGAAACGAAGCTCATCCTGTACTCCCACGTCATCGATCAGCTGCGGGAGCCATGGTGCATAGCGGCTGCCGGCCTGTTCTCTGACTTCGTCCAAATACTCTTTCAAGGTTTTTCCGCTGTTATAGCTGCGGCCGATACTGTCCGTTGCCGCATCCATGCAGTCTGCGCACATAACCAGGTCGATGATGGGCTTATCAGGACTTTTTGCAGTGATGAATTTTTCCGGATAACCCCTGCTGTCGTCCCAGAACCTGTGATGCCCCTTGGCCACATCCACATAACGTCTTGTAGACTCATGTCTGCTCAAAAGATCCGCGCCCATCATGGGATGGGATTTGATCACCTGGAATTCAAACTCCAGGAGCCTGCGGCCGTAAACAAAGATCGTATCGATGATCATGATCTTGCCGAAGTCATGGCAGACCGCCGCATGATAAGCAAAATACAGGATCTCTTCGCTGCGCTGCAGTACTTCCTCCGTGCTTTTAGTTCCGCAAACACCGACAAGACGCTCCGGCATCTTTTCGATCATAAAACTGTACAGGCACTCCGTGATCTGCCCCATCATCAGGGAATGGATATAGGTAGGCGGATGCAGAGCAGCCAGTGTCTGCAGACCGAAATCCTCAAAACTCATGACGGACGGTTTTTCACAGAACCGGTTCAAAAAGCCGGTAAAGTATTCCATCACAAAGGAAAGGGATCCGGCATTCGGCATCCCGAACATGTAGGCGTTCATGTTCTGATACAGCGTCTTCATCAGCCGGCACTCATTTGCCGTTTTCCGCTTGCTCATCAGTGCGATCAGTTCCAGCGGTACCAGCACGTTCAGATAATTACTGCCCGAACTGAAGTCCTCTTTATCCCTGATCTCATATTCGTCCAGCAAAAACTTCCAGTAATCACTCTTGGAAATACGCCCTGTCAGATAATAGTTTCGTTTGATAAAGATCTTAGCGCCTTCGTCGCCGAGAACCTCGGCAAAATAATCCTCGTCTGACGCCATCAGTTTTTCCAGCGCTTCCGCCGCCAGTGCGATCCGCTCCAGCTGATCGCCCTGAAAGCCCCTGAGATTAGCATTGTCCGTACACTGCAGATAGTATCCCAGCACCCGGAACTGGAAATATTTCCAGTCAAAATCCGGTACTGCCCTGTGATAAAAAGGATCGCCTGAGATCCGCATCATCCAGTCGAGGATATCCAGATTCCGCTTTTTGGATGCCTCATCCTTTGCATTTTCATAAAAAGCCGAAACAAAGCGCGCATTGGTCAGCACCAGATCCCGCAGTTCCAGATCCGGTATGGAAAGGAAATTCTCCTTCTTTGCCATTTCCAGGAAAAACTCACCTGCTGCAAGCCCGCGCTTGCGGAAGGCTTCGCTGATATGAGGGTCCGATTCGATCCTTTCCGTCTGGTTCATCAGCGTATAACAGGAAATCAGCACTGCATCCATCTGAATGATCTTGTTCGAAACATCCGTCTTATGCGCCGCAT
>JAEEKC010000153.1 GCA_016282215.1 Lachnospiraceae bacterium | reverse complement strand
TGCTGCATCCTACCAGCATTGCCGTACCGCAGCCGAGAACCACAAGTGTCATGGTACCGATAAACTCCGCAATGTATTTTTTCATCTTTCTACCTCCCCTAATTGATCAGTAGTTGTTCGGCTCAGCATTTTCATACCGGACTTTACACTACCTAATTGATCAGTAGTTGTTCGGCTCAGCATTTTCATACCGGTCTTTACACTACCAATTACACGATCCCTACATTATTATCACTTATCCGTTCACGTGTGACCGAATATGTCAAAAAATCGACCGCTTTTGTACCCAAGTGTAAGTATAACAAAAAAATGTCAACTATACAACCTTAAATTTTTTGCAAACCGCTCTTTGTTTTTTTCAGCAGATTTTTATACTTTTTCCCTTTCTTTTTCGGAAATGAAAATGCCGCTTTTTTATGGATACCTTTGAAGGCATATTTGCCGATCTTCCTTAGCACCTTCGTTTTTATGATAACCTTCTTTAAATTCTTACATTTGAAAAAGGCTTTCTTTCCGATGGTTTTGATATTCTTGCCGATGGTCACCTTCTTCAGCTTTTTATTCTTCGCAAAAGCGTTCGCCGCGATGGACGTGACTTTGTAGGTGACGCCATATTTCTTTGCGGTGGCCGGAACCGTGACGGTCTTCTTTTTCGCTGATGCCGGCGCAAGGAAAGAGACCTCCGGTTTTTTGCCGGTCTTTGTCACCCTAAAGGTACCGGCTTTCGTTTTGAAAACATCGCCCTTTTTCAGTGCTGTCTGACCGTCTGTGCCTGAGCTGCTGCCCGGCTGGTCATTTCCGCTGCCCGGCTGGTCATTTCCGCTGACTGTCTGGCCGCTCCCGCTGCCCTGCGCTCCCAAGGCAGGTATCTCTTCTGTATAGGTATCTTTGCAGCGCGTGCAGGTAAAGGTTTTGATCCCTTTTTCATTTGCGGTCGGCTCTTTGGTTATCACGCCGTTATCATACAGATGTCCCAAAGCCGGGATCACTTCGCCGGGGATGTTGATCTTCCCGCAGCCGCAGTGCTTTCCTTCCGTCAGACCGTCCTCTGTACAGGTCGGATCCTTTCCGGGCTCAGTTTTCATTTCTTCATGATCGCACGGCTCAAACAATGCCCAGAACTTCAGGTCGCCGCGGCTGCCATGGCAGATCACGGGATCCAGACTTGTGCCGCCGACCTGACGGAATGTAAACCATCCCATGAACTCAAAGTCTTCTTTATAGGGGCGTTTGATCACGATATCCGGATCTTTGCTCGTATAAGAAGCAGGATTGCCCTCCATGGTCCCGCCGTTCAATTCGTATTCAATGATGTACGTATCCTGATCGTAGCTGCCGCCCTCCCAGACCGCGATATAACTTCGATACCCCTTGCTTCCATGGGGGATCACAAGCTGTGTGACCGGATCGCCCGTGATGCCTGTGCCGATCCACCCGAGGAACTTCGTCTCTCCTTTGACCGGGTTTATAATTTGGATATCCGCATCATTTTCCGAATAGCTTGCAGGATTGGCCCCCGAAACCGTTCCGCCGTCCAGATCATAGCCGATCTTATAAAGCTCCTGCCAGTTTGCGATATAAGTCCTGTCCCCGCCTTCAGAAGCATCAAATTCCAGCTCCTTTTGCGGCGTATTCCCGTTAGACCCCGTCCATCCTGAAAACACAAAACCGGATTTCTTCGGATCCGCCAGTTTGATCTTCCCATCCAGCGCGGTATAGGTCGTGGGGTTCGTCGTACTTAAGTTCTCCCCATCGTCGTCCTTGTAGGTGATTTTATATTTCCAGGTCCAGACTGCGATATAATGCTTATCTCCGGTGGTGCCCTTTTTGATCGTTATCTCCCGCTGCGGCTCGCCGCCATCCTGGCCGCCTGTCAGCCAGCCCACAAAATAATAACCGGACTTGCTTGGCTTGTTGATCTTGAAATCCTCATCCATCGGCGTATAGCTTCGGGGATTTGTCGAATAAGCGACGCCGCCGTCCAGCTCATAGGAAATGCGGTAAACCGTAAATTGCTGCTGCAAGCTGGCCGGATCACTGCCAAAGGCCATCTGAACATCCGCATCCTGCGGAAATATCGCGTCTCCCCCCAGTGCCTGCCACTGTTCCTGCGTTCCGCCATAATAAACGTCCGTAATTTTATCACAAGACCCAAAAGCTTCAGCTGCGACATCGCTTAAGCTTTCCGGGAGATAGATATATTTCAGGGCAGAGCAGTAATAAAATGCTTTCTCCCCGATCTTTTCCAGATTCTCCGGCAGAAGGACTGCCTTCATACTGAAACAATTATAAAACGCATCTTTCGAGATCTCTTTCAATGTAGAAGGAAGTATAGCTTCCAAAACATCCGCTGACAAAAATGCACCTTCCTCGATGATCTCCACCCCCTCCGGGATCTGCACTCTTGTGAGCGCATCACAATCGTAGAACAGACCGTTTTCAAGTTTTTTGATACTCCCCGGAATGGTAATTTCGGAAAGACTTGTGCAGCTGGCAAAACACCTGGTTTTCAGCATTTTCAGATCAGCCGGCAGCACGGCCTTTTGCAACGCGGTGTTTCCGTCAAAAGCATTTTCCCCCACAGATAACATTGTGTCCGGGAGACGGCAGGTTTTCATTTTTTTACAAAAACGAAATGCCTGCTCTTTCAGGACCAGAAGATTTATTTCGCTAAGATCAAGGGAAGGCAGCGCCGCACCATAAAATGCATACGGGCCGATAGATAAAAGTCCCGCCGGAAATGCAACGTCGCTCAGAGACGTACACTGATAAAAGGCATTCGCGTTGATCTGAAAAAGACCGTCCGGAAGATCGACTGCGGTTAAAGCCTTGCATTCGTTAAAAGCGTAATTTCCGATGGTAACGACGCTGTCAGGGATCGTTACCTCCTGCAAAGCGGCGCAGCCACTGAAAGCGCTCTTTCCGATCCCGAATACTCCGTCCGGAATGGTCACTTTTTTGATCTGTTCATTATCCTTAAAAGCATTTGCCGAAATGAAAGTCACTCCCGAAGGGATCACAACTTCCCTGGCACTTCCCGTGTATTTCACCAAAACACCGTCTGAGATCACAAATCCGTCTGAGCCGTTCGAATTCTTTTCTGAATTTTTGGAAAAACCGTAAGGGATGGATGGCGCAAACAATTCATCTGCATCAATCGCGCCCTTCGTCACGAGTTTTTCTTCTATGCTTTCTTTGGATTCGTTGGTCTCGATCTGCTTCCACTGCGCCGAGCTTCCGGTATAATAAACTGTCTGCAGGCGATTGTACCCCGTCGGGATCACACTCTTTCCAATGGAAGTGACTGTTTTCGGGATCTGCAGCGCATACAGGGAAGGGCAGTTTCCGAATGCACTGTTTCCGATGGCCGTTACCCCTTCCGGGATCTTCAGATTCATCAGTTCGCTGCATCCGTTAAAAGCCGACTCG
>JAEEKC010000152.1 GCA_016282215.1 Lachnospiraceae bacterium | reverse complement strand
ATATCTGTCTGTCAGGATCCTGTTCATCATCTGCCAACTCCTTAAACTGTGACAGAGTATTCATAAGTTTGTTTTCAGGCGAAAAAAAGACACTCTCTCCGGAAATCAGTGTTTTCCAAGAAAGTGTCTTTAATACTTGGTGTCACATGGGGACGGTTCTCTGTGACAACCTGCATTTCAAGGTTGTCAGAGAGAACCGTCCCCAATGACACCGAACCGTCCCCATTGACACCTATGCTATCATGAAACCCCTGGTCAGCCGATCAGCCAGTCGTACATCTCCTGATACTTCGCTGCCGAAACATTCCAGGAGAAGTCTGCTGCCATCGCACGGTCAACCATTTTGTTCCACTCGCGTTTTCTCTGATAGAATACATATTTCGCGTAGCGGATGGTGGCAAGCATTTCATACGCATTATAATTCGTGAAGGAAAAGCCCGTGCCCGTGCTCTCAAACTCATTATAGGGCTCTACGGTATCCTTCAGGCCGCCGGTCTCGCGAACGATGGGCAGCGTCCCGTAATGCAATGCCATAAGCTGCGACAGTCCGCAGGGCTCAAAGAGCGACGGCATCAAAAATGCATCCGATGCAGCATAAATCTTATGTGACAAGGCATCCGAATAATAAATATTGGCAGATACTTTATTGTTATATTTCCAGTCAAAATGCCGGAACATGTTTTCATAGCGCTCCTGACCGGTTCCGAGGACAACGATCTGTACCTCTTCCTGACACAGTTCATCCATCACATAGGCGATCAGGTCAAAGCCCTTCTGGTCTGTCAGGCGCGATACGATACCGATCATCATCTTCTTATCGTCCTGCTCAAGACCAAGTTCTTCCTGCAGCGCTCTTTTGTTCTTTACTTTTTCTTTGCGGAAATTCGCGGCATTATATCTTGCTACGATGTTCCGGTCCGTCTCCGGATTGAAATCTTCATAATCGATGCCGTTCACGATACCGCGCAGGGAATTGGATCTGGCATTCAAAAGTCCGTCCAGCCCTTCCCCGTAAAACTGCGTCTTGATCTCTTCCGCATAAGTGGCGGAAACCGTCGTTACCGCATCCGCATAAACGATACCTCCCTTGAGCAGGTTGGCATCATCATAACTTTCCAATTTGTCCGGCGTAAAGAAATAATCGGGAAGACCGGTGATCTCCTTGACATCCTTCACATTCCATCTGCCCTGGAATTTCAGGTTATGGATGGTCATGATGGACTTGATCCCCTGGAAAAATTCCCCGCCCGCAAACCGTTCTTTCAGGTAGACGGGAACCAGGCCGGTCTGCCAGTCGTGGCAATGAATGATGTCCGGCTTAAATCCCGTAAGCGGCAGGGACGAAAGTGCTGCCTTGCAGAAAAAACTGAATTTGCGGATCTCATCGAGTACATTATCGGAATAAATGCTGAAGCCCGAGAAATAGGATTCATTGTCGATAAAGTAATAGGTAATACCGTCCACCTTGGCTTCCAATACGCCCACATACTCGCTGCGCCAGTTAAAATCAAGATAAAAATGCGTCTTGTACTTCATCAGCTCTTTTAATTCCTGACGAATGCAGGTATACCGCGGCAGCATCACGCGGACATCAAAATAGCGTCTGTCAAGACACTTCGGAAGGGACCCAACCACATCAGCAAGACCGCCGGTTTTGATAAAAGGAACGCCTTCTGATGCGATAAATAAAATATTCTTCATGTAATGATCCTCCAATACATTATACACCCAGATATATTATACTACAAAATATGGTACAGGGCAAAGGGTTTTTGGAAATGATTTATTTTCCCGCCAAAGCCTTTACCTCGTCCGCTTTTGCCTTCAGTTCTTCCGCATTCCCCAGTGCGGTTTTTGTGATCTCATCACTACCCAGAAGCCTTGCTACTTCGCCTACCATGCCTTCTCTGTCCAGCACTTTGATCTGTGTTCTCGTCTCGTTTTTGCCTGCGTTTTTTTCGATCATAAAATGCTGGTCTGCCATGGCTGCGATCTGCGGCAGATGAGTGATGCAAAGAAGTTGATGTGCCCTGCCGATAACCGCCATTTTCTCGGATACTTTCCAGGCCGTCTGTCCGCTGATGCCCGCATCGATCTCATCAAAGATCAGCGTCGGGATCTCATCTTTATCCGCCATCACGGATTTGATGGCAAGCATGATCCTCGAAAGCTCGCCGCCGCTTGCCACATCACTTAAGGGGCGCAGCTTTTCGCCGGCATTCAAGCACACAAAAAAGCAGGCATGGTCATTGCCGTCCGGTCCGAGATACTGTGCATCCTGCGTTACCCTTGTTTCAAACTCCACATGGGCAAAGCCCAGATCCGACAAAGCCTTTGTAATATCCTTTGAAAAAATCTTCGCCTGCTTTTCCCGGATATCATGTGCTTTGTTGCAATACTCATCAAGTTCTGCCCCGACCTTAGCCAGCCTGTTTTCCAGCTCTGCCAGATACGCATCAAAATCCTCGAGTTCTTCTAACAGTTTTCTTTTCTCTTCGCCGTAGGAAAGAATCTCTTCGATGGAATTTCCGTATTTTGTTTTCAGCCGGTTGATCACATCCAGACGGGCGGAAACCTGCGCCATACGCTCCTCGTCAAAGGACATGCCTTCCGTCCTGTGCATCAGCTCCCTTGCGATCTCCCGGAGCATATCTTCCGTCTGCAGGAGCTGACCTGACAGATCCCCCAATGTATCATCAAAGCGCTGCGCATCCTTCAGGCTCCCAAGAGCCGTGCCCACCAGTGAAAGGGCCGACTCTCCGGAAAAACCATCCAGCGCATCCTTTGCAATCTCCAATGACTCGGCGATCTTTGATGCATTGGACAGACGTTTGAATTCCGTTTCCAGCTCATCATCCTCCCCGGCTCGAAGGTCTGCCTCTTCGATCTCGCCAAGTTCATAGCGGCAAAGATCCATATCCCGCTCTTTTTGTCCCTGCCTGCTCTTTGCCTCTTCCAGTTTTTCCGAAAGTTCCCGGTAAGTCCCATAGAGTTCTGCGATCTTTTCCTTTTGTTTTTCCAGTTTGCTGCCGGCGGAGCGGTCTAAGATCTCCAGGTGCCTTTTTTCCTGCAAAAGCGTCGTATGCTCCTGCTGGCCGTGGATATCGATTAGAAGTGCCGAGGCCTGACGCAGCAGTTTTCCCGAAACCACTTCTCCGTTAATACGGCAAGTGTTCCTTGATGCTTCCAGACGGCGTGACAAAATCACCTGCCTGTCTTCCGGCAGGATCTCAAGTTGCCGCAGCTTTGCATCTATCATCTCATCATCCACCTTAAACGTCAGTTCCACATAGGCATGGTCTGCACTCTCACGGATCAACCCTTTATCAGCCCTGGCACCGAGAGCCAGCTGGATGGAATCGATCAGGATGGATTTGCCTGCACCGGTTTCGCCGGTGAGGATGTTCAGGCCTTTTCCAAAGGAGATCTCCGCCTCCCGGATCAGAGCTACATTCTTTACTTTCAGTTCAGTTAACATGTGTTTACCTTGTATTCTCCGGATCGCCACGCACGGATCCGTATTCTTATCATTTTTATATTGTCTTGCTCAGCAATATCTCAAATCGTTTTATCTTTTCAAATGATCTCATCTTCTGCTTCGTCTTGTTTAACCTCTGACGATGTCAGCCCCGCCCAACCAGGGCACGCAGCCGCACACATAATTTCACCGCCGCATCTTCATTTTTGATGGCGAGCATCACCGTATCATCGCCTGCAATGGAACCAACCACCTGTTCAAATTCCATGGCATCCACAGCAGCCGCCACCGCCATGGCCATTCCCGCAGCGGTTTTGATCACCAGCATATGTCCCGCCGTATCACATGATATAAAGCCCTCCGCCAATATGCCGGCATATTTTCCGCCGGGATCGCTGACTGTCCGCGGCAGTGCATAGATCTTTCTGCCGCCTGTTGCGGGTACTTTCGAAAGCCCTAAGAACCGGATATCTCTGGAAACGGTCGCCTGGGTCGTATCAAATCCCTGCTCCTTCAGCAGGTCCGTCAGCTCCTCCTGGGTTTCGATCTCCTGTTCCCGGATCAGCTGCATGATCGCCTGTCTTCTTTTTTCACTGTTGCTGCTCTCTGCCATTTTGTTACTCTATCCCCATACATATATGTCAGTTATAAAAACTTAAATCCATGTATCATTGCTTCAGCCTGTTATGCAGCTGCTTTAAAAAGCTCTCAGAATTCAGCCGGATCAGCGTGACCGATAAAGATGACTGTCGGATCACAATCCTGTCCCCTGTTGAAACGATGGCCGGAACCCCACCGTCAAAATATACCTTTGCGGTCACTGATTCCTCACCGTCTTTCGATTCCCCGGGAAGGATCTCCACCTGATCATCCGGTGACAGGATCACGCTTCTGGTATTGAGGGTATGCGGGCAGATCGGCGTTACCACCATCAACCTTGCCGCAGGACTTACGATCGGTCCGCCTGCCGACAGATTATAGGCTGTAGAACCGGTTGGTGTGGATACGATCATTCCGTCTGCCAGATAGGAAACCAGCGGCTGTCCGTTAACCAGCATCTGCACCGGCAAAACCATCAGCTGTCCGGAGCGCGCCACAACGACATCATTGAGCGCATGGCTTTCATAAACCTTTTCTCCGTCCTTGTTTTCAATACATCCTGCCAGGAGCATTCTCTCTTCGGAGGTATATTCATCCGCAAGCAGTTTATCGAGCGCCTGGTCGATATCGTTTTTTTCCACCTCTGCCAGAAAGCCCAGCGTTCCGAGGTTTACGCCAAGCAGTGGAATCCCAAGTCCCAGCGTGTCTCTGGCCGCCTGCAGAAGCGTTCCATCACCTCCAAGCACAAGAATACACTGCGTATCTTCCGGAATATCCAGCGGAGCTGCATCTTCAGACTGCCTGTCCGCAATGCTCTGATCATCCCGGATCAGATACGCTGCCTTCGCCCCTCTTTCCGTAAGGTAGGACGAAATATGCTGCGTGACTTCCTGCCCGGGATCCTTGACCGAATTGGTAATGATAAAAAATGATCTCACTTGTTTTCCCCCAACTGCGCAGCGGCTTTTTCCACAACAGCCTGCGCCATAAGCGTGATTTCCTCTTCTGTTAGCAATTGCTTACTATTCTCCGCTTTTTTCTTCAAAAACAAAAGGAACTCAATATTCCCTTCCGGTCCTTTGATGGGTGAATAATCCAGCCCGGCGATGGTAAATCCGGTTTCCTGCGCAAACAGGCAGACCTTTACGATCACTTCCAGATGTACCTTCGGATCTGTGACCACACCCTTTTTGCCGACCTTTTCACGGCCGGCTTCAAACTGCGGCTTGATCAGCGCCGCCATCTGACCGTCATCTGCTAAAAGCGAGTAAGCAGGCGCTAACATTTTTGTCAAAGAAATAAACGAGACATCGCTCGCTGCAAATGAAACCTTCTCCGGCAGACTGCCTTCTTCCATATATCTGAAATTTGTCTTTTCCATACAGATGACGCGAGGATCATTGCGGAGTTTATAATCCAGCTGTCCGTATCCCACATCAACCGCATAGACCTTCGCCGCGCCGTTTTGCAGCATGCAGTCCGTAAACCCGCCGGTGGATGCTCCGATATCCAGACAGACCAGATCCCGGACACCTATATCAAATACCGCAAGGGCTTTTTCCAGTTTCAGACCGCCGCGGCTCACATAGGGAAGCGTTTTCTCTCTTACCTCGATCTGAATCTTTTCGGGATCAAAAGTCGCGCCGGGTTTATCTTCCTTCTGGCCGTTCACATAGACAATTCCCGCCATCAGGATCGCTTTCGCTTTTTCCCGCGAGGGTGCATGTCCGCCCTTTACCAAAAGCACATCTAGCCGTTCTTTCATAACGTCTCCACGATTTCCATGATCTTTTCAAAAATGCTTTCGGCATCAATTCCCAGTTCTTTTTTCAGAATATCTGCGCTGCCATGCTCAACATAGGCATCCGGGAGCGCAATGGGCAGTACCTTTGTACCGCATTCTTTTTCTGTCACAAGATCCAGGATCCGCTGACCGATACCGCCTTCAAAAACATTTTCCTCCAGCGTCACGACCAGATCATGTCCAAATCCCGCTTCGAGCACCGCCTGTGTATCCAGCGGTTTTGCAAAACGAAGGTTCAGCAGTGAAACCTGCGTGATTCCCTTTTCTGCCAATAGGAGCCTTACCTTTTCCGCAGTCTCCACCATACTGCCGAAGGCAAGCAGGGCGATCGAATGATCCGACACAGTGGGATCAAATCCGTCCCTTCGGATCCATTCCGCTTTTCCGGGTTCAATGGGCTGACGATGTTCTTTCATACCGTCATAAGCCACGCCTCTCGGATACCTGATCGCAACCGGCTGACCGCAGCCCACCGCAAATTTCAGCATATCGGAAAGCTCCCATTTATTCTTCGGGCTCATCACTGTCATGCCCGGGATCATGGACAGATAGGAAATATCAAAAATCCCCTGATGCGTTTCGCCATCCGCACCCACGAGACCGGCGCGGTCCACTGCAAATACCACGGGAAGTTCCTGCAGGCACACATCATGGATGATCTGGTCAAATCCCCTTTGCAAAAAGGAGGAATAAACCGCAACGACCGGCCTAAGTCCACCGGCGGCAAGCCCTGCTGCAAAAGTGACCGCATGCTCTTCCGCGATCCCCACGTCAAAGAAGCGATCCGGAAAGCGGTTTTTGAAGCGCTTTAATCCCGTTCCGTCAGGCATGGCCGCCGTGATGGCAACGACGCGTTCATCCCGTTCCCCGAGCTTATTGATCACCGTACCGAAAACATCGGTCCAGTTTGCCTTGCTCTGGGGTTTGGACGGAAGTCCTGTCTGAATGTCAAAAGGCACAGCGCCGTGGAATCTGGCCGGATGCCGTTCTGCCGGCGGATAGCCTTTTCCCTTCTGGGTGCAGACATGGACCATCACGGCTCCCTTCACGCGCTTTGCATCGCGAATGGCCTTATAGATCGCATCGATATCATGGCCGTCCACGGGGCCAAGATACGTGATGCCCATATTTTCAAAGAGCATGCCCGGAATGACAAGCTGCTTGATACCGTTCTTGGTACGCTGGATCATTTTGGCAAGAGGTGCGCCATATTTTTCATTATCGATCAGGCGGTAATAGATACTGTCCTTCAGATCCAGATACTTGGAATCTGTTCTGATGGAGTTCAGATAGTTGGACACGCCGCCCACATTCTCGGAGATGGACATATTGTTATCATTCAGGACGATGATAAAGTTCGTCTCCAGCTGCGCCGCATTATTCAGTGCTTCGTATGCCATGCCGCCGGTCAGGGAACCGTCTCCGATGACGGAAACGATGGTCTGCTGTTTCCCGATCAGGTCCCTGGCACAGACAAGGCCGAGTCCCGCCGAGATCGAGGTGGTGCTGTGACCCGTGTCAAAACAGTCGCAGGGGCTTTCCTTCCGTTTCGGAAAACCGCTCATCCCGCCGTACTGGCGAAGGGACTCAAACCCTTCCCGTCTGCCCGTCAAAAGCTTATGGATATAGCTTTGATGTCCCACATCCCAGATGATTTTATCTTCGGGAAGGTTCAAACTCAGATGAAGCGCCATGGTCAGTTCCACAGCTCCCAGATTCGCACCTAAATGCCCACCGTTTTTACTGATCTTTTCGATCAGAAATTCGCGGATCTCCGCCGCTAACAGATCCAGCTCCTGATGAGGGATCTTTT
>JAEEKC010000151.1 GCA_016282215.1 Lachnospiraceae bacterium | reverse complement strand
TCATCTGTCGGTCTTCATCCTGGTGTTTGCCGGTCTGTTTGCGCGGGCGCTGGACAGATGGTCAAAGGGCGGTTTTCGAAAATGGCTTGATGACTGCGGCAAGGTGAAACACCTTCGTACGGAACTTGAGGTGGATTTCATCGGCCTGTTGCAGATCCTTTTATTGGGCGGATTTCTGTTTTATATGCTTTGGGAGACGTATCCTTATTACAGCGTCGGCTTTCTTCCCGTACTCTTTATTCTGGCGGCGGAAAGTCTGGACTGGATCTGCGATATAATCTATGCACTTATGCAAAGGTTCGGCGGTGTGTATCGCAGTTCGAATCCGACAGCGCTCTTTGCGAGGATGATCACAGCAGCGGTTTATTTCATACCTGCCGGCCTGATCATTGCCGTATTTGCAGGTACCGTTTTACCGCAGCATGTGATCCCGGTTGTGACGCAGAAGAAATTCCATGCCATGTACTATACGGGCGGCGCCGAAAGAATCGAGCAGACTTTTGTTGCTGAGCGGGATTTTGATACGATCACTTTCTGGCTGACAAAGGAACATCTTGACATCGACACCGGCGGTGAATATGAGATCATCCTGACCGGAGAGAAAAGCGGTGAAGTTTTCCGGGAACATTACAGCACGCAGGGTATGACGCAAATCGATGAGTTTACGAGAACCTTTGACAGAGTTTCCGTTCCACGAAAAGAAGAGTTCACTTTGACGTTTGCCGTGGAGGATGAGCCTGCGGACAACAGACTGGGGATCGGATATTTTGATCTGCCGATCGAGGCTTATATGTACGGTGACCTGAAGGCTGACGGCACGGTTGTGGACGGTGATCTGTTCTTTACGGTAACCTGCGGCGGACCGGACGGCGTGATCCGTTTATATGATTGACAAGACGGCCGGGCAGCACGTATAATACCCGTCGTAAAGATCGATAAAATAATTTGGAGCCGATAAACAAAGAATTTATTTAGAGGAAGAAAAATGCTGATTATTGATATCATTTTGCTGATAGTCGGATTTGTTGCCCTGATCAAGGGAGCCGACTGGTTTGTAGACGGAAGTGCATCCATCGCCAGGATCCTGAAGGTACCGGGTGTGATCGTGGGACTGACGATCGTGGCCATGGGAACAAGCGCACCCGAACTAGCTGTCAGCACATCAGCTGCGCTTTCGGGTTCCAATGAAATCGCTCTTTCCAATGTCATCGGCTCGAATATGTTCAACCTTCTGATGGTACTGGGTGTCTGTGCGATCATCTGTAAAGTTCCGGTTGAAGATGCCATCCTGAAGAGAGATTTTCCTGTCAACATTCTGGTTACGGTCTTTGTGCTGATCAGCGTGGGACATCAGACACTGGCCGGGAAACTTTGGCAGAGCGCTGCCATGTCCGATGAGGTGGGCAGTGCTTCGAGGCTGGCAGGGATCCTTCTTCTGGTCATTTTTGCCTGCTACGTTACTTTCCTGGTGGTCGATGCCATTAAACATCCTGTCAACGGCGGTGAGGAAGATGAAAAGATCCTGCCTGTCTGGAAGTGCATTTTATTGATATTAGTCGGCATTGTCCTGATTGTGGGCGGCGGTCAGGCGGTGGTCAATTCCGCAAAAGAGATCGCCAGGATCGCCGGCATGTCGGAAACACTGATCGGTCTGACGATCGTCGCGCTCGGTACATCCCTGCCTGAGCTGGTAACCAGCGTGGTTGCCGCAAAAAAGGGAGAGACGGGCATGGCCGTCGGAAATGTGGTCGGCTCGAATCTGTTCAATCTCATGCTGATCCTGGGTGTATCGTCCGCGATCCATCCCATCGGCGTGAATCTGGCTTCTGTTTGTGATCTTGCCATTTTGCTGGTGATCACAGTCATTGCTTATCTGTTCTGCTTTGTCGGAAAATCCGTAAAGAGAGTAGAAGGTATATTCATGGTATTGATGTATGTCGCTGCCATGGTATTTGCGGCTCTGAGATAAAAACACAGATCCGTGAATTTTTTTGAAACTTGCTCTTGCGCTTTAACGCGCTAACGTGATATACTACTAAAGCGTTAAACGGGGCAGGCATATACGATGTCCCCAAAGCAATCTTAAAGCAATAGAAAGGAATCACTGTTATGGCGATCAAAATCCTGTTACTCTTAGTTTTCTTCTGCGTCTTCATCGGCGTTGGAATTTACTGCCGCAAGTCCTCGACGGATGTCAACGGCTTTGTCCTCGGCGGCCGGACCGTTGGCCCGTGGCTGACGGCTTTTGCCTATGGTACTTCTTATTTCTCGGCTGTTATCTTTGTGGGATATGCCGGACAGTTCGGGTGGAGCTTTGGTGTGGCATCCACCTGGATCGGACTTGGAAACGCTTTCATCGGATCCCTCCTTCCCTGGGTACTTTTGGGAAGACGTACCCGTATCCAGACGCAGCATCTCGGCAGCAAGACCATGCCGGAGTATTTCGGACAACGTTACAAATCGCCGGCATTTAAAGTTATTGCATCGGCGATCACCTTCCTGTTTTTGATCCCTTATACAGCGTCGCTTTTCAACGGACTTTCCAGACTGTTCCGTATGGCCTTTGATGTAGATTATTCCGTCTGCGTGATCGGAATGGCTGTACTGACGGCCGTTTATGTTATCGTTGGCGGTTATATGGCAACAGCGATCAATGATTTCATTCAGGGTATCGTTATGCTGGTGGGTATTGTAGCCGTGATCGGTGCCGTATTAGCCAAGCACGGCGGATTCATGCAGTCACTCATCGCCATGTCGGAAGTTGAGTCGGACGTGATGAACGGCGCCTATGTTTCCTTCTTCGGACCGCAGCCCTTCTACCTTTTGGTAGTTGTCCTGCTGACCAGTCTCGGTACCTGGGGACTTCCGCAGATGGTGGGTAAATTCTATGCCATCAAAAATGAACATTCCATCAAGATCGGTACTTTTATTTCTACTTTCTTTGCCGTGATCGTAGCAGGCGGCTGCTACTTCCTCGGCGGCTTCGGGCGCCTGTTTACCACCCAGGATGTGGTAACGGCAGAGGGCTTTGACTCTGTGGTACCCACCATGCTGTCCGGTCTTTCCGATTTCCTGATCGCAGTGGTGCTGATCCTGGTGCTTTCCGCTTCCATGTCCACCCTGTCCTCGCTGGTGCTGACCTCCAGTTCCACGCTGACACTGGATTTCATCGGACAGCTCGGAAAGAAAGAGATGGATGAGAAAAAGAAAATGCTTTGCCTGCGAGTTTTCGTAGCGATCTTTATCGTGATCTCGGCGGCCATCGCCATTGTGCAGGCAAAATCCAAAGTAACTTTTATCGCCCAGCTGATGGGTATTTCGTGGGGAGCACTGTCCGGTGCGTTTTTAGCGCCTTTCCTCTATGGCCTGTACTGGAAGAAAACCAGCAAGGCCGGCGTGGCAACTTCCTTTGCCTTCGGTACCATCGTGATGATCATTCAGCTTTGTATCTCACTCGGATGGATCAGCGTATCGGGCCCCGTGCTTTCCCTCATTTTCAAAAACTCCCTGTACTCAGGCGTGTTCTGTATGTTAGCAGGCCTTGTGCTCGTACCCCTTGTCAGCATTCTGACCGGAAAAACCGTGCCGGAGGATGCGGACAGCATGTTTACCTGCTTTAACAGAACGGTTTATGTTCATGCAAAGACATCCCTTGAGGACGATAAATAAAACGGTCATAATCAAAAGGTAAAGTCAAAACAAAAAGATGTTTCCCGGAGATGGTATTTTGTGGTATACTGTCTCCGGGTTTTTGTTATTATTTCTCAGGAGGTCTGTGATGAAGGTCTTACTTTTAAATGATTCATTTCCGCCGGTGATTGACGGCGTGGCCAATACCGTGATGAATTATGCAAGCATCCTGACGCAGTCGGGAAAAGCGGAGGCGGTTGTCGCAACTCCGAAGTATCCGGAAGGACAATATGATAACTATCCTTACCGCGTGATCCCTTATAAGAGTTTTGATACTACGGGGATCGTCAACGGATACCGTGCGGGAAACCCGCTGGCCATGCAGGAAGTGGAACAGATGCTGGATTTTTCACCGGACATCATCCATTCCCATTGTCCGGCAGTATCCACCATTATGGCGCGGCTGGTCCGCAACCAGCTTGCCGGTCACAGGTCCAAGGATGTTCCCCTGGTCTTTACCTATCATACAAAGTTTGACGTGGATATCGCCAGGGCCATGAAGGCCGAGTTCATGCAAAAAGAAGCGATCCGGATGCTGGTAAACAATATCGACGCCTGTGACGATGTCTGGGTGGTATCGAAGGGCGCCGGAGAAAACCTGCGGTCACTTGGCTATGAGGGCGAATACAGGGTTGTGTCTAACGGCGTGGATTTTCCCAAAGGAAGGATCGATGAGGAAGGCGTTGCAGCTGCCACGGCGGGTTACGACCTGCCGCAGGGTATCCCGGTCTTTCTGTTTGTCGGGAGACTGATGAAATATAAAGGGCTTCCCATTATTCTGGATGCACTGAAGATCATGGCTGAAAACGGCATGGATTTCAGAATGGTATTTATCGGCGGCGGCGTGGATGCACCGGAAATGGTGGAAACAGCGATCGGACTCGGGCTTTCCGTGGATGCGGCAGGGACACTGTACGGTGATGCAGCGCAGTCTGAGCAGGCGGATGCGGATAAGGAAAAACATGTGAAGGGCTCGCTGCCGGGCAAGGTGATCTTTACCGGTGCCATCCATGACAGAATGGCGCTTCGTGCCTGGAATACAAGGGCGGATCTGTTCCTGTTCCCGTCCACCTATGATACCAACGGCATTGTGGTCAGGGAAGCGGCGGCCTGTGGTCTTGCCAGTGTCCTGATCAAGGATTCCTGTGCATCGGAAGGGATCACGGATGACCGCAACGGATTTTTGATCGAAGAGAATGCGCAGTCCATGGCGGCACTCCTTTTAAAGGTTGGAAAAGACATCCCGCATATGGCAAAGGTGGGACAGGGCGCCATGGATGAGATCTACATCTCCTGGGAGGAGAGCGTTTTTGCGGCCCATG
>JAEEKC010000150.1 GCA_016282215.1 Lachnospiraceae bacterium | reverse complement strand
GCTTTTTTCATGACTACCTTGTCGCCTATCTTCTTTCCTTCCTCCGCTTCTGATACAAAACTATTCATGCTGGCAACAAGATTCTTCATATAATCGGATCTGTACTTTCCGCCACTCTTATACAGGGTATCCAGCTCGGCAATGGTCTTTTTCATATATTCCACATCCTTTTGGGATATCTCTATATCACCCTTGACCGGCTGCTGCGACTTGCTTTTATCTTTCTGTTTAGCCTCCTGTTCCCTGATCTTCTCATTGATCGAATCGCGGACATTTTTCTTGTATTGATCGTACAGGTCTGACAGATTACCGCCGCTTTTTAAGGTACGCAGGAACATCTCGTCCTCCAGCAGATTATCCCGCATCTGACGGATTGCAGTGTTCACCTCGGAAAGGCGGTATGTTCCGTCGTTTTGCGCCTGCAGCGGACGCATGTTCTTTTGATCTTCGTTTTTCCAGTCTGTTCCCTTGCCGAAGAACATACGCTTTGCGCCCTTGCCTGCCACAAAACAGAGGGCTACCTTGTTTGCAGCATCGCGCATATTCCGATCCAGTTTCAAGTTATTGATCTCAGGCATTTCTTCGGCCTTTTGTCTGCACAACTCCTGAATCTGATCTATGGACAGATTATCCTGATCGCCGGTGATCAGCGAATCCCTGTTGTTTGTCACCTGATTGCGAAGTGTTGTCATTTCATACTGATAACTTTTCCAGCCGGCACGCGCTTTTTCCACACTGCCCAGTTTATCCTGCCGCAGCTGCGGATTGTCCTTTGTCTGCTGAATCACATCTTCAAGATAGAACTCCAGATCAGGCAATTCCAGAAGCTCTCGCTGCCCTGTTTTGATCGCGTTTTGTCTTCTGGCCATCTGCGGGTCATTCGCGTTTTTGAACATGTCTACCGTCAGGTCATCTGCATGCTCCGAATATACGATCAGCTTTGCAAATGCCTTTGCCGCCTCGGCCGGTTTTTCCGTAGTCATCAGAATATTCTGATTCTCCCGGCATGTTTCCCGGTCTTTCGATACCGTTTTATCAAAATTTCTTTTGGCTGCATCCCATTCCGCTGTGAGCATCGGCGAAATACGCACCTCGATCTGCCCGCTCTCCGCATCCATCTCTACGATGATCTTCTGCGGAAAATTCGCTTTGAGACAATCTTCCCCCTGCTGAAACTCTGCTTTTCTGCCGCTTTTTTCCACCGCATCATCCAGATGTTTTTTCCGTTTTGCTTCATCGCTTTCGATTTCCGCAAACAACTTTTCGGCGCGCTGAAGTTTTTTTTCTTTTTCCTCATTCTTCAGTAAAGCGACCTTTTTCGCAACATATGCAACGGCGTTCTTATCATATTTTACAGGACCCATATCCGGATAGCCGGCTTCCACGGGCTTCTCAGAGACAAGTCCCTGCCCGGCCGTTTCTGCCTCCCTGCCAAGATCAGCATAGTACTTTGCCTTATACTCGGCAAACATCTTGCAAACAGATTCGTGGGTCCTTTTACCGGTCACAACCAGATTCATATGCCTCTTCAAGGCTTTCGCCTCTACCGAAACCTGATCTTTGTCCTTTCCCTGCGTATTTTTGAATTGTTCTAACGTTTCCACATACTGATCAACGCCTTTTGACATGGCCTTTCTCAGTACTTCGGCTTTTTCATCGACCGCCTGTTCTTCACGCTCTCTTTCTGCCCGTACCTTTTCCAGCATTTTCCGCTTTATCAGTTTCGCCTTTGCTTCTTTGTCCGCATCTTTCCCCTCCGCTTCCTTAGGGCTTTTCTTTTCCTTCGGAGCGGCTGCTTTTAGATTATCCTTTGCATTCAGCGCTTTGAGCTTCTTCTCGCAGGCCCTGATCCTTGCAGCCTTACTATCCCTGTATTTCTTCAGTTTCGACTGATATCCCGCAACTTTTTCATACTGCTGCTTTAAGGCCTGTGCTTTCTGTGAAAAAGCCTTCACCGCATCCAGTTTCTTCATCTCCAGATCCCTGCCCGGAGCATCCTCGGCAAGGCTGTCCACCTTCTTTTGCTGCTGCTTGGCAAAAGCATCAGACTTTGCGGCGAGATCGTCCGCATTTTTCCTTAAAATCTTAATCGAAGAATTGAAGTACCAATCCCCGTTCTGCGCCACGACCATCTTGTGCGAGGTTCTCCCTATCATATTAAGACCGCTTTGCATAGACTTACAAAGCTCGGAAAATGCCTGATCATTTTTATCCTGCGCGGCAAGCTCTGCCATAGCTCCCACGTCTGTCGTCAGGTTCTCTTCTATCTGTTTTGCTTCGTGGACCAGTGTATCCGTACCGATCATGATATCATGCAGGTAGTCACTAAGAAGACGTTCATCCATAGGAGTGTATGTAAACTCCTTATAAACCCGCGCAAACAGATTTATGGCACCGCCTTCCGGTTCCTTCAAACCGTATTTCTGATAGTTACAAAGATCCTCATAGAAATTGAGTTTTGCGATCTGCTCATCCGTGACAACCTTGATACGCCGCGTAGACAGCGGCGCATCCGGATGCGCCTCGGAATACTCCATACCGCGCCTGATCTCCTTTTGTGCACTCTCTATACGCTTTACGGTATTGGAAAGCTCCTTAGGCGTTAAATCATTACCCGTCAGAAGCCCTGCCAAAAGGACAGGATCCGTGTTAACGATCATTTCCGCAGTTTCCTTCGGGATAATGAGCATATTAGAAAAGGGCACGGCGCTCATATTCGCTTCTCTCAGCCCGCCATGATATGCCAGAAAACTGGTATCATTGTCAAATCCCTGCACATCATCGAGAACCGTTATCTCTTCTCCGTCCTCATTCTTTACTTTTTTCGTGATATAGGACAGATTCCCGCTGTGGCGGTCTACATTTCCGCATAAAAAATCAAGGATCTGAAGGTTGGCGACAGACTTGATCAGCTTTACGTTGTGCTGAAAATCTGCAGGCGCCACATTCAGAATGTCTGCTCCGGGTTCCACCTTTTTCAGGTCATATCCCTTTGCCGTATCCATGAAGGTTCCCTTATAGGTCTTTTCGCCGATCTTCACACGCATGCTCCGGGACGGTGCGATACTCTTTTCCAACCCGAGCACCTGCGCGCAGGTGGTCATTGCGGTATTTCGCATATCGACACGGGCTCCCGGCTCGATACCGTAACCTTCATACACATTTCTTTTGTTACAGATCTGAAACCCGCTGTATACAGCGTCAAGGAGTTTATCGGTTGCAGCGGTATCTTTTGTCAGCATATCGGCAGTATGCTCCAACGCCGCATATTCCTTGGAACCTTGCGCATATCCTTTCAGCGCTGCATAGTTTTTGATATCCGCTCCGATGGTTTTGCGGATACCTTTTCTATATGCTGTATGACTTCTGTATGTGGCAGCTATTTCACCTGTCTTATCCGTATTCTTGGTGTATTTTGTGCGAAGTTTACAGAGCTCTGTCTGACCCTGCTCTTCAAATTCATATTCCACCAGATAACGGACAAACTCCTTATCCATCTGCCCGTCAGTCACCAGACCGTCCGTGAGCTTCTCCATCTGCTCATCATAAACAAAAGGCTCTTCATGAACCGTAAAATATCCGTCGATATCGTTTCCGTTTTCATCCTTTGTTTGGATATGCAGACGCTGGCTTATATTCCCGCCGGTCTTCTCGATAGTTTTTTCGTCCACCTCTACCAGCAAGGATCTGGATGCATCATACAGATCTACAATGTCAAACTCCTGCTGATCCTTCTGTTGGCTGAGGGCATCGTAAAAGACCTTCATATCCTTGCCCATGATCCTGCGGAGCTTCTTAAAATCATCCCGGTCATGGAAGGATTTCATCTTCTCCATGCTGCTGAGGGTATCCTGATATTCCTTCACCAGATCTTCCATTTCCTCTCTGGTGATGCGTCGCGGCTTTTCCGGATCCGTATATTCAGCCATCCTTGTAACCAGATCTTTGATATTCTGCAAGCCCTCTCTTTCCTGCCCGGAAAGTTTCTCCCAACGCCTGATACCTGTATTGTTCAGAGTTTTTTGGAGCTCCTCATATTTTTTTCGTCTTTTTTCGCTTCTTTCACCTTTTTTCGGCATTTTTATCACCTGTCTTTATTTTTTCGGTCCACCCATTCCCGGACCTTTTACGTTCTTTTCATTCTTTCCCTTCTCCCCGGAAAATCCCTCCGGCTTCTTCGGTTTCGCCTTTTTGACCACGGGTTTTGACTCTATCATTTTCTCCTGACTGTCTTTTTTATACCTGAGCTTGGCCTCTTTTTCATGCACCTTTTTAATCTCTTCGTCATTTAGTCCCAGCGCCTTCTTGTGTTCATCTTTCATATCCACTGCGATCTCCATGAGCGCTTCCCTGCCCGCTTTTTCTTTCATGGCTTTTTCTGCAGCGAGTGCTTCGTTCACTCTTTGCTGCATTTTCATTTTCGCTTCATCAGCATACACCAAATTGATGGCATTCCTGCTCTCATCAAAGATCCTGCCCGCTATATCCAGTCTGTCCTTGCCTGCATCGGTTACAGGATTAAAGAATCTTCCTTTTCTGTTTGTATAATACTGCGCAGCTGCCATCTTCAATTTGTTCAGATCAGCGAATGTCAGGGCAGCGCCTGCTTTTTCGTTCACCTCTTTGAGCGCATTTAACATATCGGCATTCAGGCCTTTTCTGTTCTTGCCTTCATTGGCAGCGATCAATTGTTTTTCAAGATCCTTGAAAGCCTCCTTTTGCTCCTTTGACAGCTTGACCACCCTGTCGTCTAAGTTTGTTACGGTATCAGCGTAGGTTGCCAGATCCGTATCACTTTCCATCTGAGCCTTTCTGGCAGCCTTATATACGGATACGAATTTGTCTCTTGTGACACCCTCTCTCAAACAGCCTGTAAATACAGGGTCATTCATGATCCGCTCTCTATGAGAAGCGAGCTTTCGATTCATCTCGGACAAGGATTCCACCTTACCATCTTTACGGTTGCCCAGCAATCCGCCATCCTTTCCGTTAATCCTGTTGCTCAGGCTGTCTAAAAGAACCAGCTCAGCCATATCCCTGGCCATCTCTTCTCCTACAACAGGCGCCTCGCTCGGAGCT
>JAEEKC010000149.1 GCA_016282215.1 Lachnospiraceae bacterium | reverse complement strand
TGTGCTATATCATCGGATTCGGCACGGCTTTTTATACCCTGTGGCTTCCCAGCGAGGTGGGGAGGATCCATATCTATTACGATCTGACGATCCTGATCATGCTCGGCACTCTGGTGGGCGGCGCCATCAGTCCGCTGTTCAATGTTTATACCATTGTCAATAAACTGAAATGGAATTCCATTGTCACGCTTCTCATGGGTGTGATGAACGCTGTCGGCGTGTTCATTTTCCTGCAGTTTCCCGCCTGCGCGCCCTATGGCATTTACATTGTTGCCGGTCTTTCTTCCGTGCTGGGCATCATCAAAAATCTGACCTTTACGCCCATGTATGCAGCACATTGCTTAGATCTTCCGAAGAAGACCTTCTATCCGACGATCTTTCGCTATATCGGCGTGACGATCCTGATGGCGGTTTTGTTCATCGGTCTCGGAAAAGTCCTGCCGGCCGGTAACTGGGGACTGATCGTCTTAAGCGTTCTGATCTGCGGTATTCTGGGCAGCGTGATCAATTATTTTCTGCTGTTTGAGAAAAAGGAAAGAGATGTGCTCTCTCAGACTATTGGCCGCGTCATCGGCCGCCTGACCGGAAAGAGTGAGTGACGCAGGTTATATCAGCCAAGCATTTCCCACAGCTGCTCTCTGCTGCGTGCGATCTCCACGCCGTCATAGAGCTTCTGCAGTTTCGCAAAGTAATCCTCGTAATCGCATTTTTCATTAAAGGAATCCCCGGCCATGGGATAAAGAAAGATGATCCGGCACTTGCTGTGGAAGAGCAGTTTTCCGGAAACACAGGCCGTGGAATAATAGGAGAGCAGCGTCTTGTCCTCCATCTGTCCGTCCGCAAAACAGATCTCAAAGGGCGCGGTATCTTCGTACAGTTTCAATGAGGGGTCAAAGCGGTCATGCACACCGCGGGGATGCGGTTTGATACAGAAATTGTCATGCCCCGTATGCTCAGCGATCTCGCTGATCAGTGAAGCATAGGTTTTCGGATTGTTCGTGACATTGTCTGTGCCCTGCCCAAGGAACAGGTACTGTGCGGGTATTTCTTTCGGCGTGAACTGAAAGATCTCCCGGATCTGCTTTGTGACGCGCTCAATGCGTGCTTCGTCATTCGGGATCTTTTTCAGGGAAAAACCGGTGGCGCTGCTGTCAGCAACGTTAGCCTCTGCTAACTGCGGCTGAAACAGATAGAGCCGTTTTTCGTTTTTCCGGATATCAAAACGCATCAGCAGGCGGTATAAAAAGCGCCCGAGAGACGAAGTGACGGATGAGACCGGCGGCTTTGTATAACTGGCAAAACCGTCTTCGAAGCGATGGAAACGGATCCGGCGGTTTTTGCGGATCGCAGTTTTGATGATCTCCTTGCTGATCTCATCGGGTATGCCGGGAGAGGCAAAAAAGATATCGGAGTATGTTTTCAGGTCCGGGGCCGGCCGGTCTGCAAAGAGACGCGGAAATTCGGGATTGCTGATAAAACTTTCGTACAGCATGGCAAGGCTCCCTTTATAGGGATTTTTGATATTCTTTCCGTCAGCAAAAAAGACCTGTCCGAAGACAGACTGCAGTCTGCCGGACTGATAAAGATCCTGCAAAGAGGCAGTCTTATCCGTTAAGATGAGATCGGTTTCATGATCGGAAAGCAGTGCGTCTTTTATGAATAAAAAGACCATCAGATGATATGGTGTGCTGACAATGGCAAGAGTACGTTTTTTCTGGTCCATGTTTCCTAGTCCTTTATCCGGAGAATACATTTGCTAATTATCATACCATATCCTGCCCAAAAAAAGAACTACTGTTGGATGAAAAGTTATGTAAACCGCATAATATGGCATTTCCCTTGCATACAGACGCAAAAAATGGTACAATTACACAGAATATGAATAAAAATAAGATGCGCCATGAACGTAAGAAGAATCGGACGTCGATCACAGGCGCGGGGGATGACTCATGAAAATCATGCCAAACCGCATGGATCGCGGTTTTTTTGCCTATCAGGAAGAATTTGAACAAAAAGCCCTTGCGGTGCTGCGCAGCGGCTGGTATGTGCTGGGGAAAGAAGTTGCCGCCTTCGAAGAAAACTTTGCAGCCTATGTGGGCAGCAAGTACTGCGTGGGCGTTGCCAGCGGTCTGGATGCGCTCTATCTTGCATTTCGAGCGCTCGGCATCGGTGCGGGGGATGAAGTGATCGTCCAGGGCAATACTTATATCGCCAGTGTCATGGGCATTACCATGAACGGCGCAACGCCTGTTTTTGTGGAACCGGACGAATACTACGGCCTGGATGCTTCCAAGACGGAAGCTGCCATTACGGATAAAACGAAAGCCATTTTGGTGGTTCACTTATACGGCCAGCCTTGTCAGATGGATGAGATCAAAAAGATCGCAAAGCGTCACGGCCTGAAACTGGTGGAGGACTGCGCCCAGTCACATGGAGCATCTTTTGCCGGCAGGATGACCGGCAGCTTCGGCGATATCGGATGTTTTTCTTTCTACCCTTCCAAAAATCTGGGGGCATTCGGTGACGGCGGTGCCATCACGACGGATGATGAGCAGATCGCTGCTCAGATCCGTATGCTGCGTAATTACGGCAGCGAGAAACGGTATTATAACAAAGTCGTGGGCGTTAATTCCAGACTGGATGAACTGCAGGCCGGTCTGCTTTCTGTTCGTCTTTCCCATATGGAAGAACTGACAAAGGAAAAGCAGCATATCGCAGCGCTCTATGATAAACTATTAAAGCCGAAGGACGGACTCTTTGAAGTGCCGAAGAGAAGAGAGAATGCAACTCATGTCTTCCACCAGTATGTGATCAAAGTCCGGGATAAGGTTACGCGCGAAAAACTGATCGCTTATTTGGATGAGAGACAGATCGGAACCATCATCCATTATCCGATCCCACCGCATCTTTCTGAGGCCTATGCATATCTGGGATATGAAAAAGGCAGTTTTCCGATCGCGGAAGATGATGCAGACAGAGTGCTTTCCATTCCCATGTATAACGGAATGACGGAGCAGGAGCAGGCTGTGGTGATCGGTGCACTGAATGCATTTTCGGGATCATAAGCGAAGATTTTATTGCCGGGGGAAGTTATGGGAGCAGAGCAGAAAAAAAGTATCAAAGAACAGTATCGTATCCTGGAATTCGGTGAATTCGGTGACGAAAGAGGAAATCTGGTGGTGGCCGAAGGAGATGGGATGGATATTCCCTTTCAGATCAAAAGAGTGTTTTACATGTACGGATCTGATCCGACGGTAGAACGCGGGCATCATGCAAACCGGGAATCGGAATTTGTACTGATCAATGTCAGCGGCACCAGCAAAGTGAAAGTGGATAACGGTTTTGAGACAGATGTGATCGAACTGAACAAGCCGAGAATGGGGTTGTATATCCCGACCATGCTGTGGAAGGATATGTATGATTTCTCCGCGGATTCCGTATTGCTGGTTTTGACTAATACACATTTTGATGAGTCGGAGTATATCCGTGATTATGAAGCGTACTTGAAGGAAGTGGGAGCAGGAAAGTGAGCAAGATTTCAATCGTAGTGCCGGTGTATTATAACGCAGATACACTGATGATGCTATATGAGGATATGAAGGAAAAGATCCTGCCGAAACTGGGGGATTACGAACTGGTTTTTGTTGATGACGGATCCGGAGATGAGTCCTGGGAGATCATGAACCAGATCCGGGAAATGGACGGACACGTACAATGCGTGAAGCTGTCACGAAACTTCGGCGAACATGCGGCTCTGCTGGCAGGCCTTTCCGTCTGCACAGGAGACTGCGCAGTGACCAAGCAGGCGGATCTGCAGGAAGATTCCGAGATCATCCTGGAAATGTATGACAGCTGGAAAAAGGGAAACAAAGTTGTTCTGGCCGTTCGCAAGGAACGCGATGAAAATGCGATCAAGAAATTGTTCGCTCATCTGTATTATGTGATCATTCACAAATTCGTGCAGGAAAAAATGCCCGTTGGAGGCTGTGACTGCTATTTGATCGATCGTAAGGTGATCGAAGTATTGGAGCGCCTGGATGAGAAGAATTCATCTCTGACACTTCAGGTATTATGGGCAGGCTTTCAGACAGATTCCATCTATTTCCATCGAAAAGACCGTGAAGTGGGGAAATCCCGCTGGACCTTATCAAAGAAGGTGAAACTTGCCATGGATTCCATGATGAGTTTTTCCTATGCACCGATCCGCTTTATGTCCGGCGTCGGCGTAACCTTTTTTATCATCTCGCTGTTGCTTATGATCGAAGTGATCGTGGAAAAATTCACGGTAGGCACGCCGATCCTCGGCTGGGCATCTTTGATGTGCGTCGTGCTGTTTTCTTTTGGCGTGATGATGTTGATGATGGGCATGCTCGGGGAATATGTCTGGAGGGCGCTGGATGCGTCGAGAAACAGGCCCCCATTTTTGATCGATGAGGTTGTGAAGACCGAGAAAAATAACGAGGAAAATAAATAACTGATGAGGGGCAAATAGAAATACACGACAGAAAGGACAAACATCATGGCAAACAAAAAGATCAACATCGGCGGATATGAGATCACTGAAAGCAGCAGGCCCTACATGATCGCTGAGATCGGCATCAACCATAACGGCGACATAGATATTGCGAAGAAACTGATGGATGCGGCAAATGCCACCGGATGGCACAGTGTGAAATATCAGAAAAGAACGCCGGAGCTTGCTGTGCCTGAGGCGCAAAAGAGTCAGCCGAAGTCCACACCCTGGGGCGATATGACATATCTGGAATACAAGTACCGGGTGGAATTTGAAAAGCCTCAGTATGATATCATTGATGCTTATTGCAAAGACAAGGGCATGGCCTGGAGTGCTTCACCCTGGGATCTGCCTTCGTTGGAGTTTTTGCTGCAATATGATGTTCCCTATATCAAGATCGCCAGCGCTTCCAATGGACGTGATTCCATGGTGCGGGCAGCGGCTGAGAGTAAGGTACCTGTGATCATGTCAACAGGCATGACGCAGATGGAAGAGATCGATCATGCTGTTGAGATTCTGGAAAAATACGGAAATGGTGATTATATCCTGATGCATACCAACAGCGCATATCCGGCACCGGTGGGCGATCTGAACCTTCGCATGATCCAGACACTGAAAGACAGGTTCGACTGCCTGGTAGGTTACAGCGGACATGAAGCAAATCTGGAACCGACCATTGCAGCTGTTGTGCTCGGCGCGTGCGTGATCGAGCGCCATGTCACCCTGTCCCATGAGATGTGGGGATCAGACCAGAAGGCCAGCCTTGAAGTACATGCCATGGATATGCTCAACAAACGGATCCAGGTGGTTTATGATTCGCTTGGTGATGGTGTGAAGTATATGTCGGAGTCTGAGGCAGCGCAGAGAAAGAAACTCAGAACGACGGACTGATGTATTGCCAACAGGCTTTCGGATAATGATATGATCGAGAAGAATCAGGATTACGAATTGACAATTGAAGACTATGGCAACGAAGGCGAAGGCATCGGCAGGATCGATGACTTCGTCGTTTTC
>JAEEKC010000018.1 GCA_016282215.1 Lachnospiraceae bacterium | reverse complement strand
TCAAAGATTGTCGGTAGCGAAGCGGACGACAGGCTTCCTTTTTGGATAAGGCAGGAGTATAATAGACAGGTGTTAAGATTCTAACACAGATCTAAGAGCATCTCTGTTTATTAAATTCCTACAGTAGCTTTACCCGATCTCTAAATCCTGTGTTGCTGGAATGTGTGGGACGGTGTAAAGTACGGAGTGTAAGAACGGTGCCGGAAAACTACTAATGCTTTAAGAGGTTTTGGATATGAAGATGGAGATAATTGCAGAAAGAATCAGTCAGGCGCGTAAAAAGGCAGGTATGACCCAGGAGCAGTTTGCTGAACAGCTGCAGGTGACACCGCAGGCGGTCAGTAAATGGGAAAACGGCAAAAATATGCCGGACATTGACAATCTGATGCGGATCGCGGAAATAACGAACATGTCTTATCTGTTTTTGCTCACAGACGCAGAAGGTGAAGGAACAGAAGGGCTGAAGTTCCGGGACCGTCTGTTCCACGAGGACAATATGTTTACAAGGGTGCGGTCGTTTGCACTGTCGGAAGGGCTGAATGAGACGGTCCGTGCCCTTGAATATATGCGCAGGCAGCATAGCGGCCAGTTCCGAAAGCAGGCATTTTTTACGGCTGAAAAGATCGCTTATATTAATCATCCGCTGCTGATGTGTTGTCAGGCGCATGCGTTTGGGATCCGTGATGATGCGCTGCTTTCTGCGATCCTGCTCCATGATGTGGTGGAGGATACCGGCGTGTCGGTAGAAGAACTTCCGTTTTCGGATGAGGTTCGCAAGATCGTATCCCTTGTCAGTTTTTCTGTCCGCGAGGGAATGACGAAAGAGGAATCCAAGAAGGACTATTACGAGAAGATCCGTCAGAACGGGAAAGCCTGTGTCTTGAAAGCGATCGATCGGTGCAATAATGTATCTACCATGTCGGGCTCGTTTTCCAGGGATAAGATGGCAGAGTACATCTTGGAAACGGAGACATATGTATTTCCGGTTCTCGATACACTGAAAAATGAGTATCCCGAATATAACGATCTCGCATTTTTGATCAAGTATCAGCTTTTGGCATTGCTTGAGACCATAAAGTGCCTGCTGTAGATCAGAAAGGATGAAAAATATGATGCAGGAAAAAGATATTTCGATGCTTGAAGTGTCAATAAAGTTTTATCATGCGAATAAGGATAATGATATTGTGGTATATCAGGTATTCAGAGAACTTGCAACAGGATTGGTGTACCTTCCGGTGAATGAAGATGGTGCTCTGATCTCGCTTGTCGGAAGTGATCGGAACGTGATCCCGATTTTTTCCAGACCTGAGAGACTCGGTGAGGAGAATGGAGTGCAGCTTAGGGGCTGCTACCTGAAAGATTATATTGACAGGCTGATGGAAGCAGGACTGGATATGATCGTGAATCCTTTTAGTGAGGAAAGCATACAGTTTTTCTTGCCGTATGAAAGTCTTGGCATGATGCTGATCCCGGCGATGATGCGGGAAAATATGGGGGTGTCAGAGGAAGGAGACTAAAAGGCAGGCGGCAAAATGCCGCCTGTAAGTGTGTGATACCATGTAAAGTCTTATTCAGACACATCCTCCTCAATAGTCACAATCGCAGCCTCCCGCTCTCTGGCGGGATCATAAGCTTTCTTTCGTTCAATTTCAGCGCGTAGTTTTATGATCTCTTCTTTTGCTTCGCGAATCTGTGTGAACTGCCGGGCATATTCAAGTTCCGGATCGGCGGCGTGCGTCAGGTAATAGGCTTCGCCGATCTCCTGATAGCTCTTTTTGATCACACCTTCTAATTTCCCGATCTTTAAAGAAAGACTCGGGATGCCTGCCATGGTCTTTGCTTTTTTCGTGGCGTCCGCATCTTTTACCGCCTGCAGTTTAACTCCGAGTTTTTCGAGCAGATCATTTAAGAATCCCATATCAGATAACCTCCCTGTCGTTATTATGCATATTATCTTACAACTTACAGGGAGTGTCAATGGGGATGGGTGTCAGGTGGGGACGGTTCTCTGTGACACCCGTTTTCAAGGGTGTCAGAGAGAACCGTCCCCAATGACACCCGAGGTTGTCAAAAAGAACCGTCCCCGTTGACACTCCTAAGAAGTTGCTTGCCAAAAGGGGGCATTTTTGATAAAATCATAAGAACGGGGAAATGCCCGCAAACACACATTTATACCGAAAGAAAAGAGGATAAAAACATGAGCAGTAAAGTGACTTTTGATTATTCTAAGGCAACCGGATTTGTGGCTGAAAGTGAAGTGGCTCTGTTGCAGGGTCAGGCAGAAGCCGCAAAGAAGACATTGGTAGAAAAAACAGGCGCAGGCAATGACTTTTTGGGATGGATCGATCTGCCTGTTGATTATGACAAAGAAGAGTTTGCAAGGATCAAGAAGGCAGCGGCTAAGATCCAGTCGGATTCAGAAGTTCTTCTGGTGATCGGTATCGGCGGCTCCTATCTGGGTGCACGCGCAGCGATCGAATTCCTTCGTCACAGTTTCTATAATAATCTTTCCAAGGATCAGAGAAAAACACCGGAGATTTACTTTGTCGGCAACTCCATCAGCTCTACCTACGTAAAGCATCTGATGGATGTGATCGGTGACCGAGATTTCTCCATTAACATGATCTCCAAATCCGGAACAACTACGGAACCGGCTATCGCCTTCCGTGTATTCCGCAAGATGATGGTAGAAAAATACGGCAAAGAAGAAGCCGCAAAGAGAATTTATGCAACGACAGATAAGGCAAGGGGCTCACTGAAAAGTCTCGCCACAGAGGAGGGTTTTGAATCGTTCGTGGTACCCGATGATGTAGGCGGACGTTTTTCCGTACTGACTGCAGTCGGTCTTCTGCCGATCGCTGTATCCGGCGCTGATATTGACAAGCTGATGGAAGGCGCACAGAGCGGACGTGAGAACGCATTGAATCTGCCTTTCGCTGAGAATGATGCACTGCAGTATGCAGCAGTTCGTAATGCATTAAACCGCAAGGGCAAGAGTGTTGAGATCCTGGCGAACTATGAGCCGGCCCTGCACTTTATCTCTGAGTGGTGGAAGCAGCTTTACGGGGAGTCTGAAGGCAAGGATCAGAAGGGTATCTTCCCTGCAAGTGTGGATCTGACCACAGACCTTCACTCTATGGGACAGTTTATCCAGGACGGCACCAGATTAATGTTTGAGACCGTTATGGAAGTTGAGACCAGCCGTGAAGAGATCGTGCTGGAGGAAGAGCCGGTTGATCTGGACGGACTGAATTACCTGACAGGCAAGACCGTTGATTTTGTCAACAAATCCGCTATGAACGGAACGATCCTGGCGCATACCGACGGGCAGGTACCGAACCTGAAGATCAACATTCCCGAGGTAAATGAGTTCTATCTCGGCCAGCTGTTCTACTTCTTCGAGTTCGCCTGCGGCGTATCCGGTTACATGCTGGGCGTAAATCCGTTCAATCAGCCGGGCGTTGAGAGTTACAAGAAGAATATGTTTGCACTTCTCGGAAAGCCGGGCTTCGAAGAGCAGAGAGAGGCGCTTCTGAAGAGACTGTAGTCATAGAGTAAAAGGCTTCCCACACCGGGGGAAGAAGTCGCATCAGCGGTTTAGAAAAACTCGCTGAGCCGCCTTGTGGGATAAAAGACTTCCCCCACTGGGGTCGCTAAGCGCCGGTGGCGCTTGCCCAGCGTGGACCGAGCCGGCAGGCGAGACGGCTGTCGCCGAAGGCGACTGATGAGGGGCTAAGAGGATTTTGCACATGAAAGTAGTCGTATTGGAACGTAACAGCGTCGGCGAGGATATCGATATCACGCCCCTGGGGCAGTTCGGAGAGCTGGTCTGCTATCCGGTGACGGACGCCACGACTGTGGCGGAGCGGACGAAGGATGCGGATATCGTTGTTGTAAATAAAGCGCCGATCTCAAAAGAGGTGCTGGCGGGTGCTCCGAACCTGAAGATGGTGGCGGAATTTGCCACCGGGTTTGATAATATCGATATCGCCGCATGCAAAGAAAAGGGCGTAGCCGTTGCAAATGTGTCCGGGTATTCCACGGATTCTGTGGCGCAGCATACCATCGCCATGGCGCTGTCCCTGATCGAGCAGCTGTCCTGGTATGATGATTATGTGAAAAGCGGCACCTATGCATCACAGCCCCGTTTTTCCAATTTTGACAAAGCATATGATGAGCTCTCATCACTGACCTGGGGTATCATCGGCATGGGAGCCATCGGAAAGCGTGTCGCTGGCATTGCGAAGGCTTTTGGCTGCAAGGTCATTTTTCATTCGGTGACCGGCAAAAGTACCGTGACGGAATATGAACAGGTCTCATTTGATGAGCTGCTGGCGCAGTCGGATATTCTGTCATTGCACTGTCCGCTGTCCGATCTGACCCGCCATATGATGAATGCAGATGCATTCTCGAAGATGAAAAAATCCGCGGTCCTGATCAATGTGGCAAGGGGTGCGGTTGTTGACACACAGGCGCTTTACGAAGCTTTGCGTGATAACAAGATCGCCGGCGCCGGACTTGATGTGTATGAAAAAGAACCTATGGTACCTGATAATCCGCTGTTGACACTGAAAGGTGCGAACCTGATCATGACGCCGCATATGGCATGGGGGAGCACGCAGGCCAGGCAGCGGCTGGTGCAGGAAACCTGCGATAATATCCGGTCATTTCTCGGGGGTAGTGAAAGAAACCGG
>JAEEKC010000148.1 GCA_016282215.1 Lachnospiraceae bacterium | reverse complement strand
TGGGGGAAGCTGTCGCCGAAGGCGACTGATGAGGGGCGTATATAAGATCGAAATATAAATACGAGGTACAAACCATGGGAAAAGTAACCGGATTTTTAGAATATGAACGAAAAGAAGATGCATGGCGTGATCCGAAGGAGCGCCTGCAGGATTTTGAGGAAATGCACAAACCTTTAGAGGAGAGCGCCAGAAGGCAGCAGGCTGCCAGATGCATGAACTGCGGCGTACCGTTCTGTCAGTCGGCCATGAAACTCTCCGGCATGGTGGTGGGTTGTCCTTTGCATAACCTGATCCCGGAGTGGAATGACGCGCTGTATCAGGGACAGGAAGAACATGCGATCAAACGCCTGTTAAAGACCAATCCCTTCCCGGAATTCACCGGAAGGGTTTGCCCGGCGCTTTGTGAAAAAGCCTGCATCAACGGACAGGACGGAGCGCCTGTAACAGTCCGCGACAATGAGCGTTATCTGATCGAGGGCGCATATGAAAACGGGCTGATGACACCCGTCATTCCTGCCAGAAGGAGCGGCAAGAAGGTAGCGGTGATCGGCAGCGGTCCTGCCGGACTTGCGGCAGCACAGGCCCTCAACCAGAGAGGACATCTGGTTACCGTCTATGAAAGAGAAGACGAGATCGGCGGTCTTCTGATGTACGGCATTCCCAATATGAAGCTGGATAAAAATGTGATCAGACGCCGCAGAAAACGCATGGAAGAGGAAGGCATTACCTTCGTGACCGGCGCAGATATCGGAAATGATCCGAAGACGAAAAAACTCTTGTCCGGCTTTGACGCGACAGTTCTTTGCTGCGGCGCTAAAAATGCCCGCTCACTTCCGGTAGCAGATCCGAAAGAAACAAAGGGTGTTTACTTTGCTGTTGATTTCTTAAGCCAGGTAACAAAAGGCGTAGTCAGCGGTCAGATCCCGGAAGATCTGAAAAAACAGGTTGCCGGAAAAGACGTGGTTGTTGTAGGCGGAGGTGATACCGGTAATGACTGTATCGGGACCGTGCTGCGTCTCGGTGCCAAGAGCGTGACCGCTCTGGAAATGATGCCCCAACCACCGGTGGAAAGGACGGCAAGCAATCCCTGGCCGGAGTGGCCGAAAACCCTCAGGACCGACTACGGCCATGAAGAGGCCATCGCTCTGTTCGGTGAAGATCCGAGAGTTTTTGAGACCACAGTAAAGGAAGTGCATAAGGACAAGAATAAAAAGATCAAAGAGATCGTGACCGTGAAGGTGAAGTTTGAAAACGGCAAACTGGTGGAACAGGAAGGCAGCGAGAAGACACTTTCCTGCCAGCTCCTTCTGATCGCAGCAGGCTTTATCGGTGCAGAAGACTACCTGCCGAAAACGCTTGGCCTTGCACTGACGCAGCGTCATACCATCCAGACACAGGATCCGGAAGGGTTTGCGACGGATCAGCCCGGTGTTTTTGCGGCAGGTGACGCAAGACGCGGCCAGTCCCTGGTGGTATGGGCGATCCATGAAGGACTTTCCTGTGCGCAGGAAGTGGATGCGTACCTGATGGGATACCGGAACAAATGAAAAGGATTTTGAAATAAGAATCAATGAAATAGAAACAGCGTCATTTGACTGAGAATGCGCGAGGGAAAAACGGCAATGGGAGAGCGTACGGCAATCCCGTTGCCGTCTGTTTTTGGACTGATATCGTATCATGACGATGATTTCCATAGGAAACCATACGTATGATCTCGCAGGGGTTCTTTAGTTGTATATTAAACCGATTTCGTGTAAAATAACTGATAAATTCGGGTAAAGCCCCGTATGAAAATACGAAGCTGAAAAGCGAATAATTAATTGGATAGGGGAGAAAAAACATGGATTTTGAACAGTACAGACCGGTGGAGTTTTCGAAAACGGAATGGGTGAAATGCATCCAGTATGAGGATATCAACGGTGCCGGACGGCTTTACGGAGGGCGCCTGATGGAATGGATGGATCAGGTGGCAGGGATCGCAGCGACCAGACATTGCTCCGGCCATGTGACCACAGCAGCCTGCGATGATCTGCAGTTTAAAAATGCAGCCTATATCAATGATATCCTGGTGATCGTTGCAAAGGTCACTTTTGTGGGCACCTCTTCCATGGAAGTGCGGACCGATGTTTATGTGGAAGAGCGGGAGACCGGCCTTAGGCGTGTCATCAACAGGGCCTATTTCACGGAGGTCCACGTGGATGAGAAGGGAAAGCCGCAGAAAGTCAGGTTCGGACTGGATCTGCAAAGCGAATCGGACAAAGCAGAGTGGGAAGGCGCCCTTCGCCGCAGGGAAATGCGCAAGATCAGACGGGCCGAAGGATTCTGAAGAATTTGTCATTGACAGATTTGAAAAAAAGTTGTTGGCAATAATACGAAATATTATAATTATCGTATGTTTTGCGGTGCGCAAAATTGAACAGTAACAGAATAGATTTATAGTAAAGCCTGATATGAAAAAGACAGCCAAAAAAATTGTTGTAAAATAGGAGGAGGCACTATGACTTATTCCGGCAAGCAAAAGAAACCTGTCACTTTCTTGTTCATCACGCTAATGATCCTGGCTTTATCCGGTATCACGGTAATGGCGCAGGAAAAACTGGATGCGCAGGGAGCAGTGAGTTATGATACGCAGTTTTATACCACAGCGGACTTTACCTTTGTGGATGCGGATTATGATCCTTCATATTCTTATACCTATCCCCTGCAGGATGAGTACTATTATCAATGGGGGAAAAACTATAATTCTAATGAAATCTGTCTGATCGGCTTAAACAATGAGAAGGTGACGGGAGCTCTTGAGATTCCTGCCAGCATAAGTTTAAAATACGACAGCAATTTGGATCCGACCGGTAATAGTGAAGGTTTCTGTGAGAATCTTGCAGGAGAAGAATTGACTGTCACGGCGATCGGAAATATTGCCTATGGACAGTTTACATCCCTGGTCATTCCGGAAGGCGTCAAGTCTTTAGTGGCCTGTTATTCCTGTCCGAACCTGAAATCCGTTTCGCTTCCGGGTACGCTGGTGATCACGCAAGGACGCTGCTTTGAAAACTGCAGAAAGCTTGAAACTGCCGTGCTGGCCGATGGATTTGCGAGCATTCCCGACCAACTCTTCCTGAATTGTTTTTCGCTAAAGAGCGTAACCATTCCGGACACTGTTAAGGGTATTGGATGTCAGGCATTTGCAAACTGCATACAGCTGGATCATATAAACGGAAATAACGTGCTTCCGGATTCCATCATAGGGATCGATGATGACGCGTTTGCAAGGTGTGCATTTGAAGAGATCACGCTTCCGAAAAACCTGCGCGCAAGTACTGATTCAGGAGAAGACGAGTTTACGAATTACAGCAATATCTTCGGCGGGAATATCTATCTGAATTGCCAGAATCTGGAAAACATCAAAGTTGCACCCGGCGGAAACACAAATTTCTATTCGCAGGACGGCATCCTGTACTATAAGGTCAGTGACGGTGTTTCAAGGCTTGCGGCCTATCCCGGCGGAAAGGCCGATGAGGAATTTACCATATCCGAAAATACCATTGTATGCCGTGGTGCATTTGCGGACAATACACATCTGAAAAAAGTAATCTGCAAAGATAATGTGGAACTTGAAGGATGGGCATTTAACAATTATGTGACGGCAACCATTAAAGGGACGGCGATTCCCGGGAACCCATACCAGGTTGAAGAGGACTTTGCCAATGAGATCCCGCTTCAGGAAGTTATATTTGAAGGAACGGCCAAGGTCGGCCACGACTGTTTTGCAAACTGTGAGAAACTGACAACCATAACTTTCCCTGATGATCAACTGATCACACTTGAAAGCATCAGTTTTTCTCAATGCAATAGTTTGACAACCTTTACCTACCCGGAAAAATATAAGCTTTCCATCGCGAGTGATTATACCTATAACGGACGGGGATTCGGATTATTTGATCTGTGCGAGAATTTAAGGAGCGTACGGATTTATCAGGATGCGGATGTTTTAAGCGGTGATACCGCGATAAATGCGCGTTCCTTTACACAATGCAATCAGTTTACAAAGTTTGAAGTCATTTCCGTGAGTGGTTATGTACCGGCTGACGGTATGGGTTGCTCGGCGGATGATAACGGCATTTTATATGATTCGACAGGATCCGTTCTGGTTGCATGGCCGACAGCGCTTACCATGGATTCTTTCACGATCCCGGATACTGTGAAAAGCATCAATTCTTATGCGTTCTATACGGTCAAGGGACCGAAGGCTCTGCTGACCGGTGATGAAGGCGAGAATCTTACTTTTGAGAAAAATGCTTTTGACAGTACCGCGCTCAACAGCAGCATGGACCCCACTACAGAGAGTGAAATCCTGACCATTACTTTGGGAGCGAGGGTAAAATCCCTCGGGGAGTACTGTTTCAGTAAACTGCAGCATGTAAAAACCATTGATGCGTCGAAGAGCGGCCTGACTGCCATTACCTACGGCGTGTTTGACAGATGTTTTGATCTTGAAGAACTCAAACTTCCGGATGCTGTGGCTTCAATCGCAG